>JAGQQB010000100.1 GCA_020426425.1 Planctomycetaceae bacterium
ATCTTCTTCATCCTGGCCTTCGAGCTGCGTGCGGAAGAGTTCTTCCTGCAGCTTGGGGTCGTTGAGTTCGGTATAGGCATTGGCCAGTTCCATGCCGTTGATGAACAGCTCGAACCGCTCGGCGATGTTGGGATCGTCCTGCTTTCGCTTCGTCAGCGGGCAGATCGAAGCTGGGTAATCGATCACGAAGACCGGGCCACTGAGGGCATCTTCCACGCAGGCTTCGAAGACTTCGCTGACGACAACATCAGGATGCACATGCCCGGCATCCATCTGGGCGATGAACTCACCTTTGATGTTCCCCTTCTTCGCTTCGTCATGTGCCTTGGCCTGCACGGCGGCGGCATCGGTCATGTCGCAACCAGCGTACTCGCGGAACAGATCGGCGTACTTGCGGCGCGGCCAAGGGGGCGTGAAGTCGATCGTCGTGTCGCCCCAAGCGAGGTGCAGCGGTCCCTCGCTGGGCTGACTGCCGACGGCCAACGGCTGACTACTTAGCACCGACCGGGCGGCATTCGTGACGATTGCCTCGGTCAAATCCATCATCGACTCGTAGTTGCCGTACGCCTGATAGATCTCGATCATCGTGAACTCGGGATTGTGCGTGGCATCAATCCCTTCGTTCCGGAAGACGCGACCAATCTCGTACACCCGTTCCACGCCACCGACCATCAATCGCTTGAGATGCAGCTCGAGCGCAATCCGCAGATACAGGTCGATGTCGAGCGCGTTGTGATGCGTGGTGAACGGCCGCGCCGCTGCGCCACCAGCAACCGCATGCAGTACCGGGGTTTCGACTTCGATGAAGTTCTCGCCGCGCAACGTCTGCCGGACGGAGTCGAGGATCTTGCTGCGGAGCAACAGCTTGTCGCGGACACCGTCGGTGTAGATCAGATCGAGTTCCCGATGCCGCAACAGCGTTTCGATATCGGTCACGCCATGATGCTTCTCCGGCGGCTGAGCGAGCGACTTGCAGAGCACCGTGAGTTGCTGGACGAAGATGGAAATCTCGCCAGAGTCGGTGCGCCGTAGATAACCATCAATCCCAATCAAGTCGCCGAGATCCAGCGCGCTCATCAGATTCCACTGGGCGTCATCGAGATCGCCGCGCGAGAAGAGGAGTTGAATGTTTCCAGTCGCATCTTCGAGGTTGTAAAACCGCAGCTTACCTGCCTTGCGCCGCAGCATGATGCGGCCAGCGACACGCACCGTCTCCCCTTCGACGCCCGGTTCCTCAGGACAACGCGCCCGGACTGACGCAATCGGCTGATGCCCATCAAACCGCTGACCGAAGGGATCGTGTCCCAAGTCACGGATTTGCTGAGCCTTCTCAAGGCGCGCCTGTTCGAAACGGTCGGGCTTGGTGGACATTGCAGAGGATCTAGGAACTGGGATTGAGGAGCTAGGATGTTGGTGGGACGGCGGTTGTGGCTCACGTATGACCCTGGGGAGTCGTCAGAGGTTCAGCCGACCAAGCCGTGCATCGTCGCGAAACGGGGCGAGGGGGTCAAATGCAGGCGCGAACTGATGGGTCGGGGAGCGTTGAATGTCGAACGTCTAAGGTCTAACGTGGTTGCTCGCAGCGATCTCGCTCCACGTTCAGCCTTAGACGTTCAACCTTCCACGTCCCTTCAAATGTCTCGCACGCTGGCCATTCTGTTCCTCGTGTGCAGCGTGCCGGTTTGCATTCTCGGGGGGCTGCGGCTGCGGACCAACATGGAGGATGTGCTCCAGTGGCTGCCCGACAAGTCGCCGGAGCGGGCGATTTACGACGAGTTCATTCGAGAGTTTGGCACAGATGACTTTGTGGTTGTCTCCTGGCCCGGCTGCACAGAAGCAGATCCTCGCGTGCCACGGTTCGCCGAGTTGCTGATTGAGCGAGATCAACCGGGATACTTCCGGGCCGCAGTCTCGGGTCCGGAATTAATTGAACGACTTGGCGACCGGGCGAAACTGGATCGGGATGAAGTGATCGCTCGATTTCGTGGGTTCTATTTCGGCGTCGACAACGAACTCACCTGCATTATGGTGGGGCTGACGGAACTGGGTATGCAGAATCGCAAATCGTCGATCACGCTCTTGGAACAGGTGGCAGGTGATGTATTCGGTGCCAGTGAGACCAACATCGCGATTGCCGGTTATCCTGCAGTTGGGGCCTATGGCGATGAGATCATCCGGACCTCGGTGCTGGGCCTGCTGGGGCCATGTGCCGTGCTGACGATGCTGATCGCTTGGGGGAGTATTCGAAATTCGTGGCTGGCCCTGGGGCTGCTGATCGTCTCGGGACTGGCGGCGGGATTGTCGACCGCAGTTGTCACGTTGACGGGGCAACTCTGGGGCGGTTTGACGACGGTGATCCCGGCGCTGGCGTTCCTGATGTCCCTGTCCGGTTCGGTCCATCTGGTGAACTATGCGCGAAGTTGCGATGAGGCCAACTTCGCGCGACAAGTCTTTCGCATCGGCTGGCGACCGTGTCTGTTTTCCGCGATCACCACGGCGATTGGATTGCTCTCGCTCTCCAATAGCGACTTTCCTGCCGTCCGCAGCTTCGGACTCAACGGAGCGGCAGGGGTGATCATCGCGCTCGTGTGTCAACTCTTACTCATCCCTCACCTGCTCGCGAGTCTGCGACACATTGTGCGGCAACAGCGTGATCCGCGCTGGCAGGACCCCTTGTTTGACTGGGTCGTACGTTGGCAAAGTGCCCTGACCGTGGGGGGGATTGTCGTTTCGCTGCTGTTGGGGCTCGGTATCCTGCGGCTGACCGCGAATCTGGAAGTCGAGCGAGCGTTTCGCCGTTCGGCCCCGGTAATGCAGGATATCGCATGGCTGGAGGAGGCATTGGGGCCAATCGAACAGACGGAACTGATCGTCCGTTTCGACAATCCTCGACCGGAACTGATCGCACTGCGGATGGAACTCGTCCGGGAGATGGAAGATCGCATCCGGGCGGCGCCGCAAGTGCGCGGCACATTGTCGATGGCACACTTCCTCCCCGATGCCCCAGGAGGAACTGGATTGCAACTGGCGTTGTCGCGACGACTGTTCGCTGGGGCGATTGAACGCGCGCGCGGCGGCATGGGGAACTCTGAGTATCTCACCGTAACGGAGGATCACGAGTCGTGGCGGATCAGCGTCCGGGTGCCGTTTCTCGGAACATCCGACTTCGGGGCGTTGGCCCGCGATGTGCGCGCGGCGGCGCAGGAAGTGGTCGCGACAGCACCAGAGGATTACCAAATTTCGCTGAGCTACACCGGGTTGTCGCACGTCTACAACACGACTCAGGAAGCTGTCGTCAGCGATCTGTTCGCGAACTTCGGTCTGGCGTTCGTCGTCATATGCCCGCTGATGATGCTGATCCTGCGATCGGTGAAATGGGGACTGGTCGCGATGTTGCCAAATCTGTTTCCCACCTTGCTGGCCTTCGGCGGCATGGGCTTGATCCAGTATCCGATCGACATCGGGATCGCGATGACCGCCTCGGTGGCGCTGGGCATTGCCGTCGACGACACGACGCATTTTCTGGTGCGGTTGCAGGAACTGGCGGGATCCGGACCGCGGTCACTCTCGGTCCTGCAACGGGCATTTCATCAGTGCTCCCGGGCAATGTTGCAGACGACATTGATCGCCGGTGTGGGCCTGGGGACGTTTTGCGCCGGGGAACTCTCTGCCATGGTCCGCTTTGCGGCAGTGCTCGTACTGCTACTGGTGATCGCCCTGCTGTGCGATCTGTTCTTGTTGCCAGCACTCTTGCTCAGGTTGGGACTGGTGACGCACGACTTATCAGTGGAGTTGACCGCCGTTGAACCAGTGGATCCGAAAGGTCGTTGAAACGTCATAGCGCCGCGGCTTGGGACAATCGGGCAATGGTTGTCACTCGCTGGCGCGCTGCGATCGCAGAGGATGCAACACGTTGTGTTCAGACCGGTTTGTTGAGACAGGACAGGTTGGGGCAGGACAATGAGTGCCTGCTGACGTGCTTTGCTGCCTGGCGACTTGGCGATGAGTCAGTGTCCCATGTCCTGTGCTCAGTCCCTGAACCTGCGCGGCTCAGGTCGCCGGGGTCAACAAAGAGCGGCGACCATGGCGTTGGAGAGCTGCGTGAGTTTGGAACCACCGCGTCCGAGGGGTTGCGTGCTGAGCAGGACCGCAGCAAGTTCTCGCTCGCAGTCGAGCCAGAACAGCGTGCCAGTGGCGCCCCAGTGTCCGCAGGCGGTCTCTGGCAATAGATCGCAGAAGACGGTGTGATGATCGAGCCAGTTCATGCGCCAGCCGAGGCCCCAGCCGCGCGTGCGGCGTTCGGCATCGGTAATGTCGGGAAAGTCGTGTAGTCGGTTTTGTGTAGCGAGTTTGACGCTAGCGAGACTGAAGACGCGTCCATTGGGACCAAGTCCGCCGTTGACCATTGCGCGGCAAAAGCGGGAGAGGTCTGTCACGGTGGAGATCATGCCACCCCAGGGAGCGCCGAGGGCACGCCAATAGGGACTATTCCAGTTCCAGTCGTCGCCCCCCTGCTGTTCTTCGGGAACGGCAATCTCAGCGATCGGTGCGGGTGCCCGTTTGCCCATGCGCGACTTGCCGTTGCTGGCAGCGGGTTCGCCGAGGGAGGTCGCCGCCATTCCCAGTGGCTGAAAGATTCGCGTTCGCAACCATTCCGACAACGGCATTCCAGATGCCGCAGCGACGATTGGTCCCAAGAGCGCATACCCCATGCTTTGGTAGCGCGCCCCACGACCAACAGGGAATTCCAAATCGACAGTGCATGTTCCCCGGACGAACGCATCTAGCTTTGATCGTTGGCGACGCAACTCGCGATTGTCTGGGAGCATGTCCGGTAATCCCGAAGTATGGCTCAGCAGATGCCGGACGGTCATGGTCTTTCGGTTCGCGGCGGAAAACTCCGGGAGCCAGTCGACCACGCGGTCATTCAGTCCAATACGCCCCTGTTCGACGAGCAGCAGGACTCCCATCGCGACGACCGGCTTGGTCAGCGACGCCACCAGGAATCGCGTGTCGCCGTTGACAGGGGTTGCATCTGTCAGACTCGCGGAACCAGTGCATATCGGCTCGGTGACCAGATTGCGCGACTGTAGTTGCACGGCCAGAGCCGGAAATTCGCCCTCAGCGACCCAGCGTTGCATGAGATCCTCGACGCGCCGCCAACGCGCGCAATCGAGTCCCACTTCGGCAGGAGAGGCGACTTGAAGAAACGGATCCACCAGAAACGAGAGGGCCGGAGGATGGAAACGAGGAGACCCGAACGATTACTTCTCGTCGATCCGATCCTGATCGTCGTCTTCGTCCTCTTCCCCTTCCTTGATCCCCTTCTTGAATTCGTTAATCGATTTTCCCAAGGAGCGCATCGTGGAGGGCAGGCGATTGCCGAAGAACAGCAGGCCAATCAGCAATACGATGATCAGTTGGGTCCAGCCAGGAGCAAACATCAAACGTCCCTTGAAGTCGAATTCCGATCCAGTTCCGCGTCACGCGACTCAGCAGCATGCTGCTGAGAGTACCGCACACGAAATCCGGCGGTGCGAGGCTCTTGATTCCAACACCTGACAGGCCCGTCGCACAAGAGCCTGGCCAGGAGCACGTGGTTCACGTTCGCAATCAGTGTATCGCTGTCGCCCTACGGATACCAAGGATGACACGCTCGGATTTCACGACCGCCGCCGCTTCCCCAGAATCTCCCGCCTGACCGTCGCGATCGATCCCACGACACGCGATATTGTGATGATCGGAATTGCATCGTTTGCCGTCCCCCCGCCTGTTCACCCCTTCGGGGCCCTTCAGCGTGGAAAATTCCCCCCAGTCCCCCTTGCCTGAACCTGCCACAAGTCGCGATTCGCGTCGGGATGAGCGGATCGACTTCCTGCGCGGTCTGGCGCTCATTGTTATTACGCTGGACCACATCTACGGAAATTGGCTGACAATGGTGATGCCGATTTCGCTTGGGTTGTCCGACATGGCGGAAGTCTTCGTGTTCCTGTCCGGGATCGTGGGGGGCTGGAGCTTTGCCCGTCGGTCGACCCGGGATGGTCCATGGTCCGCGACCCTGCACTTCTGGGGTCGGGCAATTCAGTTGTACCTGGTGTACGTCGTGGCCGGGTTCCTCGTGCTGCTGCTGATTCGTTGGACTGGGACGTCTCAGCAACTCACGCTGCACCGCGATACGGCAATCTTGCTGCCGCTGGACGAGCTTCTGCTGCGTGTGGCGATGTTGCGGCAACATGTCGGCCATTTGAGCATTCTGCCGTTGTATTGCTGCTGTCTGAGCTGTGTGCCCCTGTGGATGTGGCTGCGGCGACGAACGCAATCGGTCGTCCCGCCGACTCTGCTGGCACTGGCGCTGTATCTGACGGCCCAATGGTCGGTCACGTCGCTCCCGCTGCCTGCATTGGTTGAAGCCGCGATATACTACCGGCCCGTGCCCTGGATGAGCTTGTTTCTGCTCGGGATGGTTTGTGGACAGCTGACCCCGCAGCGATTTGCTCATCCTGCGTGGTGGGGGATCGCGCTGGTGATTCAAGCGACCATGCTCTGCTGGAAGCTGATGGACGCTCCGGCTTTGGCACTGCTCCTGGGGAAGCCGAATCTCGGTCTTGGGCGCATGCTGCACTTCCTCAGCCTGGCACTCCTCGTCAGCCGGCTCCTGCCACGACAAAGTCACTGGTATTTGTCGTTCATTCGTGGCTGTGGACGCCGTTCGCTGCGAACATATCTGGCTGGAGCCTTGGCGGCTGTGTTGATTTCCAGCCTCTTCACGCGTGGTGAAACGTCATCATTGGTCCAGATTCTGGGAAATGGCCTCGCCATCGCAATCTGCCTGATCGTTGGCAATTGCTCCGGCGTCCCTGCGTCATCTGAGAGTTCTTCGGATGTCGCGTAACTATTGATTTGGAAGGTGCTTGTGTCGCGTGGTCGGTTATTTGGTCGCCGCTGATGGGGCGTGATTGATCGCCATAAAGCCTTTGGGGTAGAATGGCTTGGAAGCAAAGGTCGGTTTTCGGGCAGATTTCCGACGAACATCCCCCAGTTTGACGCGGTAGTATCTGTGGAGCGTGGTTCTCATATCCGCGCGCCTGATCTGTGAATTGGAGAGGCTCAATGCGACTTGTTGATGTGACCTTCTGGACTTGTGCCCTTGTGCTTCTGGGATCGTTGTCGATTCCTGCGACGGACGTGCAGGCGCAAACGAAGTTCACCACCGGTTCCGCTGATCCGCTGATTGAGTACGTCAATGAGCAGATCCGGATGGGCTGGGAAGACAACGAGATGACCCCCAGCGCCGTGGCCGACGACGCGGAGTGGATCCGTCGCGTTTACCTCGATCTGGTTGGTCACATTCCACCAGTTGATGCGGTTGAGTCCTTTCTGTCCGACAAGGACGAAGGGAAGCGTGCCAAACTGATCGATCAGTTGCTCGCCGACCCCGATTACGTTCGCAACTTTACCGAAGTTTGGACCAACGTGCTGATTGGTCGCAACACGCCAGATCGCACGAGCCGTGCTGGTTTGCGCAAGTTCCTGCGGGAGAGTTTCGCTCGCAACCGACCCTGGAACGATGTCGTCTTTGACCTTGTGACGGCGGATGGCCATTTCGAAGAGAACGGTGCGGTCAACTTCATCCTGGGTCAGTTGCAAGGTAACCCTCGCTCTGAGGATTACCATGTCGAAGCAACTGCGAGATTAACCCGTATTTTCCTTGGGATGCAGGTGCAATGCACTCAGTGCCACAACCATCCCTTCAATGAATGGAAGCAGAATCAGTTCTGGGAATTCAACAGCTTCTTGCGTCAGACGCGACGTGTCGATCATGACAAGTACGACCCCAAGACTGGTCAGAACGAGGATGACTATTCCGAGTTGGCCTTCGTCGATTTCGACGGTCCGGTGTACTACGAATTGCGGAACGGCCTCGTGCAAGTCGCTATGCCGACCTATCTAGGCACCGAGGTTTCCGGAGATGGCGTCGATCGTCGCGACGAACTGGGCCGCCTGATGTGTCATGACGATACCGAGCACACAGTTGCCCGCGCCTACGTGAACCGCATGTGGGGCCACTTCATGGGGTATGGATTCACCCGACCTGTGGACGACATGGGCCCCCACAATCCCGCCAGTCACCCGGATCTGCTGGAACGGCTGACTGAGGAGTTCGTCAAGAGCGGCTACGACATGAAACAGCTCAATCGCTGGATCTGCAATACCGAAGCCTACAATCTGACCAGCAAGTTCAACCCGAAGAACGAATACGATAATCCCGCCGCTGGCGAGGTCCCTCTGTTCAGTCACATGTACGTGAAGACGATGCAGGCTGAGCAGTTGTTTGACTCGCTTCTGCTGGCGACCAACGCCCATCGCAGCGGTGCCGGGAACTACGATCGAGCGGAACAGCAGCGAGAGCGCTGGCTGCAGGACTTCCTGCGGATCTTTGGGGGCAACGAAGAAGATGAGCCGACTCTGTTCAGCGGCAGCATCCCCCAGGCACTGTTGATGATGAACGGCGATCTCGTGCAGAAAGCAATCAGTACCGAAAACGGAAGTTATCTCAATGCCGTGCTCACGGATTCCAGACTGAAGAGTGATCCCGCCCGCATCCGAGCATTGTTTGTTTCGGCCTTGGGACGGAATCCGACCCCATACGAGTTGTCCCAACTGCCGAAGATGATGGTCAAAAGCGGGACTCCCGTAGCTGCCTACCAGGATTTGTACTGGGCGCTGCTGAACTCCAATGAGTTCATTGTGAACCACTAACTTTGAAACGCGTTTCATCCGGAACTGCCGTCGAATTCCAGTCGACATCCGGCGGCCTCCGGGAACACCTACTGCCTTTGAAAAGGACCGAATCGATGAATCCTATGAAGCCCGCCGGTATGTCGCGTCGCCACTTTCTTTCCCATGCCGCCATGGGGGGAGCTGTGACGCTTGGTGCCACGCAATTTCTGTCTCATCTGCAGGCGAATGCCGCTGAATTGAAGCGGAATCAGAAAGCTTGCATCCTGATCTGGCTCGGCGGTGGCGCTCCCACAATCGACATGTGGGACCTCAAGCCAGGATCCAAGAACGGTGGGGAATTCAAGCCGATCTCCACTGCTGGTGATCTCCAGATTTCCGAGCACTTGCCAGAAGTCGCCAAGGTGATGGACAACCTTTCCGTCGTCCGGGCGATGAGCACCCGGGAAGCGGATCACAACCGGGGCACCTACTACATGCACACCTCGTACGTGCCGAACCCGACCGTGGTGCATCCATCGTTCGGTTCGGTCGTCAGCTACGAAATCGGCGCGAAGCGTTCGGAACTCGAAATCCCGGCGTTCGTCTCGGTGGGCGGCGGTGGCATGAGTCCCGGCTTCCTCGGCATGTCGCATGCCCCATTCGTGGTTGATGCCCGCGGCCAGATTCGCAATGCCGGATTGGACGGGGTGGACCCACAGCGTCTGAGCAGTCGCCTGAACATTCTCGAAACCGTTGAGGATGGCTTCATCCGGACCGATCGGGGTGAGATCGCGCAGGCGCACAAGGACGTCTACCAGAAGGCGGTCAACCTGATGGTCTCGCCCCAGATGCAGGCGTTCAAGGTCGACAGCGAATCGGCTGAGATGAAGCAGGTGTACGGTGGTCACGCCTTCGGCAACTCCCTATTGATGGCCCGACGGCTGATCGAAACGGGCGTCCCATTCGTGGAAGTCCGCTTCCCCGGCGGCTGGGACCTGCACAACGACGTGTTCAACACGCTTAAGAACCAGCGGCTCCCAATGCTCGACACCGGGATTGCTGGCCTCGTTCGCGATCTGAAGGAACGCGGCATGCTTGAAGACACGACCATCGTCTGCATGGCCGAATTCGGTCGTACGCCACGCATCAACCAGAATGTCGGTCGCGATCACTGGGCTGCGAGCTGGTCCACGATGATTGGTGGGGGCGGACTCAACGGTGGTGTCGCCATCGGCGAAACCAACCAAGATGGCGATCGCATCGTCAGCGAGAGCTACCTGCCCGGCGATATTTGGGCGACCGTCGCTCACGCGATGCGGATTCCGCTCGACACCGTGCACACCTCGAAGCGCGGTCGTCCAATGAAGATCGCCAACGGCGGTCAGCCGATTAAGGGGCTGATTGGCTAGTTGATCGATCCAATGAAGGC
>JAGQQB010000101.1 GCA_020426425.1 Planctomycetaceae bacterium
GTCGACGCTTGAGTCGCTCGATTCGCAACGTTTCGACCATTAGATCTGAACGCGACGACGCCCACTGCAGGATGTGTCGTTGACCATCAGCAACGTGCCGGCGCAAGGACTCCCCCAATTGTTGCCAGCGTGGATGCCCCTGGTACACCGCGAACAGGAAGGAAATGATTGCCTCCATCAGCAATCCGCAGGCGAGCACCTCTTCTGCCAGTTCAATCCGACTACGGTTCTGATGCGGCAGCCGGACACTATCCATCGCTGCATCCCAACTGTTGCGCAGGTGATGGAAACGGACCAGAATTCGGCGCACAGTCGCCTCTCGCGTGGCTGTGGAGACATCGTCTCCCGGCCATCCGTAGGTCACCAGGATGGAAGCCGTATCGGCGAGCGTGCGGAGATGCACCAGTAGTCCTTGAGCTGCGAAAGTGAACAACCTGTTCAACGCGAGGTCCTGAACCGGCACAAACTCGCAAATGGAGTTCCTGCCTGGCGGAAACTGAAAATTCGTCACCTGCGATTGGCGAGTCGGTCACGGAATTCGGGGTATCTGTGTGGATTCGCACTGTCGCGACTCTGTCCCGGCGATGACGATGGTTCGCGCTGGCATGGTCATGTTGGCTTTTCACAACATGGCGTCGATCACATGCGGCGAGGCTGCAACAAGCCAATTGGTCGTCTCGGTTTTTGAACATCGAGCGTTTCAAAACTTGACGGTAGTTGGCCGCTGGATTTTCGCGGTTGGCTGTTGGCCAGCCACGGCTGGCAACTCGCTGGTGGACCATCTGCAGGAACGCGCCGGAATGAGTCAATCACGCAGTCTTGCTGCGGCGCTGTCGCCAGCGATCGAGTGTCTGTTGGCGCTCGACAAAGGTCGCTTCGAAGGTGTGCCGCAGCAGCGCTTCCTGCGCGGCTGACAGGGTGAGGTTGCGGCGGCCCATCGCGGTCCTGGCTGAGGCAATGCCCGACTCAATGCCATCGGGGAGTTGGTCCAGATCGCCATGCCACACGCGGCAGAACGAGGGGATCACCTTGGGCAGCAACTCACCACCCGGCAGCACCAGACTCATCACACCAACCGTTGTCCCGGTGTTGAACAGGCTGGCAAGCGCGGTCTTCGTGTGATCGCCGATGAAGCAACCAACTTTCGTCGAGCCGCTGTCGACCATGGTCCCATCGACCATCACTTTGACGGACGAGTAGTCGTTCTTCAGGTCGCTATTGATCGTGTTCGCGCCCAGGTTTACCCAGGGGCAGACGTACGCATGTCCCAGAAATCCATCGTGGTACTTGTTCGCATATCCATGAATGATGCTCTCTTCAATCTCGCCACCAACCCGACAGACAGGACCAATGCTGCATCCCTCACGAACATTGGCCCTAAACAACTGCGTTTGAGGACCAATGTAGCTCGGTCCTTCCACTCGGGTGAACGCCTGTAATTGGACACCCGCGTCAATCCATATCGGGCCGTGACGGACATCCAGCACGACAAAGGGATCGATATGGGCAGTCGGGTCGACGAAGAGTTGTCCGGGATCGCCAAGCACCGCGATGCGTGGATCGGTCAGTTCCTGCGATTGGTGGGTGCGACGCGCTGCGAAGTCGATGCGCAGCTGTTCCGGGTTGTGCTCGATGAGGTGCCAGGGATACTCGATCAACCGGCCACCCACCTCGATGCGTCGTGTCCCAGGGAGTTGCCGAGCGATCCAGTCACTCACTGCAGCTGGTGTTGCATCGACCAGTTCCCGTACCTTCTCAGGAGAAAGAGAGATGGCAGCCCAGTCATTCTCGATCCTGGCAACCGACGCAAATTCCCCTGGTTGCAGCCGCTGCACCTGCGCCAGATCTGCCGCCCCGCAGAGCCAGCGACCATTCACAAGAATCGTCGGAGCCGCCGCCAGCCACGCCTGATCATTGCAGTGGCCGGTCGGAAACAACTCCTGATAGGTCGCTACCAGTTCCGGTCGCAGAATCGCACCCCAAGTGGCACCACTGCACGCCCGACGCAGCCGCTCTCCCGCCGTGAAGTGTCCACATCGCAGCTCGAACACGGGACGCAACAGGGACAATGGTGCGAACCGTGGAGCAAGATTGTCTTCAACAATGGCGAACTGAACCATGTTCCCTGGGGCGACAACAGAGTGCCGAGTGGCAGCGGGCAGAACAAGCCGACATTAGAACCGCTTTCCCAAAATCGGGGGAGACCGACTTCAAACACCGCCAACCGGGGAACTCGTCAAGGCACAAGTTCGGCAAAACTGGCAACAGTTTCCCAGCATTCGGGATTTCGCCAATCCGAGTCTTTGCATCAAACGCCTCATATGCAACAATCGGCTTAAGTGACCATCGTCAATGGTGAGGATGGAGATGAAGTCAGGGCGAGGTAGCCTTAGGCACATGAGGCCCCCCAGGAAGCCAGCTGTTCGAGTGACCTGTCAGGTTTGGGAGACGGAGCGGACTGATTCCGCCTACTCGACCCACTTGGCTTCCCCGACCGTTGTTTCGCCTGTTTCGACTTTTCCGGGTAGTGGCTTGCTTGCTCTTCCCGATGTTTCCGTGGTTTTAGACGCCCCAGCTGCCTGAGGAGTGTACGCGCGATGTCCCAAGACGTTGATGGATCGCAACCTGTCGAGAAGCCTTTGGAAACCGTAGATTCGGTGGTGATCCGATTCTGTGGTGACAGCGGCGACGGGATGCAGCTGGCCGGGACGCAGTTCACCAATGTCTCTGCCGTATTCGGTAACGACGTGAGCACCTTCCCCGACTTTCCCGCAGAAATCCGCGCTCCGGCGGGATCGCTGTTCGGCGTGAGTGGTTTTCAGCTCTGCTTCTCCAGCAACGATGTCTACACGCCGGGAGATGCCGTCGACACTCTGGTGGCAATGAATCCTGCCGCGTTGAAGACGAATGTGGGCGATCTCGTTCGCGGCGGCACATTGATCGTCAATGAAGATGCTTTCGACCGCAGCAATCTGCAAAAGGCGCGTTACGAGATCGATCCTCTGAAAGACGAAAACGCCCTGGCGGGTTACCGCGTTCACAAGGTTCCCATGACCCGCCTCACCCGCGACGCGGTCGAGGGACTGGGACTGAGCAATAGTGACGCAGACCGGTGTAAGAACCTGTTCGCGCTTGGCCTGGTGTATTGGTTGTACGATCGGGACGCGACTCCGACCGAGGATTGGCTGAAGTCCAAGTTCGCCAAGAATCCAGCGATTCTCGAAGCGAACCTGCGGGCGTTGAAAGCCGGATACACCTTCGGATTGGCGACGGAACAGTTCACTGTGCACTACAAGGTGCCCGCCGCCAAACTGGCGCCCGGTCGCTATCGCAAGATCACCGGCAATGAAGCTCTGGCGATGGGACTCGCCACTGCGGCGAAGCTCTCCGGTCGGGAGGTCTTCTTTGGTGGATACCCCATCACGCCAGCCAGCGATATTCTGCACGATCTGTCCAAGTTCAAAGAGTTTGGTGTCCGCACATTCCAGGCGGAAGATGAAATTGCGGCGATCACCTCGGTGATTGGCGCCGCATTCGGTGGAGCCCTTGCCGTCACCGCCAGCAGCGGCCCCGGCATCGCCCTGAAAGGCGAAGGGATTGGCCTTGGGGTGATGACTGAACTGCCCATGGTCATCATCAACGTGCAACGCGGCGGCCCCAGCACTGGCCTCCCCACCAAGACTGAACAGTCTGATCTGTTCCTGTCCTACTTCGGACGCAATGGGGATTGCCCCATGCCACTTCTCGCCGCCCAGTCGCCCGGGGATTGCTTTGACATGGCGCAGGAAGCGCTCCGGATTGCGGTTGAGTTCATGACCCCCGTGTTCCTGCTGACAGACGGCTATCTCGCCAATGGGGCCGAGCCGTGGCGAATCCCGAAGATCGACGAGCTCAAGCCGATCCATGTGAAGTATCAGACCGAGAACAATGGCAACGGCGATGGCTATCTGCCCTACCTGCGCGATGAGAACCTGGTCCGTCCGTGGGCGGTGCCTGGAACTCCAGGTCTGGAGCATCGATTGGGAGGACTCGAAAAGGCCGATCGGACCGGCAATGTCTCGTACGACAATGACAATCACCAACGGATGACGAACGTTCGTCGTCAGAAGGTGGCCAACATCGCCAAGACAATTCCCCTGCAAGAGGTCGATGGCCCCGAATCGGGCGACCTGCTCGTGGTCAGCTGGGGCGGGACCTACGGGGCCGTTCGCACGGCGACGCAAGCAGCCCGTCGCAAAGGTCAATCGGTGGCCCACTGCCACTTACGATACATCAACCCGTTTCCTTCCAACTTGGGCGAGATCCTCCAGCGTTACAAGAAGGTCATGGTGCCAGAGCTGAATACGGGACAGTTGTGGCTCATCCTGCGTGCCCAGTTCCTGGTCGACGCCATTGGCTTCAACAAGGTCAAGGGCAAGCCATTCCTCGTTCAGGAACTGACCGACAAGATGGACGAAATCCTCGCGTCGTAGCAACCTGCCCGCTCTGCCATATTTGCTGACACCCTACTGCGATTCCTTAACTTCCCCCATCGAGGGAGTGACCTCATGACTGTCGATACCGAATTGCCTGTCCTGACCGCCAAGGACTTTGCCTCCGACCAGGAAATCCGCTGGTGCCCGCGCTGCGGCGACTACTCCATTCTCGCCCAAATGAAGAAGGTGCTCCCCACGCTGGGAGTGCCGCGTGAGAAAATGGTCTTCGTCTCCGGCATCGGGTGTTCGAGCCGCTTCCCCTATTATGTGGACACCTACGGATTCCACAGCATTCACGGTCGCGCCCCAGCCGTCGCGACCGGTCTCAAGGTGGCTCGACCAGAACTGATGGTCTGGGTGATCACCGGCGATGGCGATGCTCTCTCGATCGGCGGCAATCACTTGCTCCATGCGATACGCCGCAATGTCGATCTGAAGATCATCATGTTCAACAATCAGATCTACGGTCTGACCAAAGGTCAGTACTCGCCCACCAGCCCGCAAGGGAAGCGGACCAAGAGCACACCGTACGGATCGGTCGATGCACCGCTGAATCCACTGGCGGTCGCGATTGGTGCTGGCGCGACGTTTGTCGCCCGCAGCGTCGATGTCGACATCAAGCATCTGGGCATGGTCCTGGAGCGAGCCGCCGCCCATAAGGGGACCGCGTTCGTCGAGGTGTATCAGGACTGCAACGTGTTCAACACCGGCGCGTTCGAGTTCGCTTCCAAGAAGGATTCGAAGCAAGATCACTGCATTTACCTCGAACAGGGGCGACCACTCGTGTTTGGGAGTGACCGCGATCAGGGAGTCCGGCTCAACGAGGCAGGCGAGGTCGAAGTCGTGAAGCTCAACGGCGTTAAGGAAGACGATCTGCTGTTCCACGACGAGCAACGGGAAGATCCCTCACATGCCTTCCGCCTCGCCCAATTGCGCTGGCCCAACGCCCCAGAACCAATGGGTGTGTTCCGCGCAGTCGAAAAGCCGACCTACGATGAGGCCGTCGATCAACAGTACAAGGAACGTCGTGCCAAGGTTGGGGAAGGAGACCTCGAAGCCCTGTTCAACAGTGGCGATACCTGGGAAGTCAAATAACCCCCTGAGGCGCCGATGCTGTCTCTGCATTCGTCCTGCGGCACGCTCTGCGATGGACTCTCCCGGCGGGAGTTGATGCGCATCGGCGGGATCGGTCTGGGCGGACTGGGTCTCAACCAATTGCTCAGCGCACCGGCGCTGGGAGCGAGCAAGAACGCCGAGGCGGCCAGCGCTTCGGCCCGTTCCTGTATTGTTCTGTTCCTGATGGGTGGGCCGCCTCAGCACTCCACGTGGGATCCCAAACCACTCGCACCCGATAATGTCCGAGGCGAGATCGCGCCGATCTCAACATCGGTCCCGGGAGTTCAGTTTGGCGCGTTGATGCCCAACCTCGCTCAACGCGCGGACCAACTCGCCGTGCTCCGTGCGGTCAGCACCGGCGACAATGCCCATTCGTCGAGCGGCTACTACATGCTCACCGGGCGACCGCACACGCCACAGAATCGTGAGAACGCCAATCCCGGCGCTCCCAACGACTGGCCCAACTGGGGGTCCGTCGTACAGCAATTGCAGACTCGTCGCAGCGAGCTCCCGGCAGCCATTCGGTTGCCGTGCCACATCTTCAATACCGACGGATCGATCTGGCCGGGACAAGATGGAGGTCGTCTGGGCCACGCCGCCGACCCATGGCTGTTTCGCTGTGAACCGGCCTCCGAGGACTATGAAATTGGTGAATTTCAACTCCCGGAACATCTGAGCCTGCAGCGATTGAACTCCCGCCGTGGTCTGGTCCGCCATCTGGATGAGCGGATCTCCGCGCTCAGTAGTCAGCCATCGCTCACCGAGTATGCGGCGCAACAACAGCGGGCGTACGGACTCCTCTCATCGGCCACCTCCCGTGGTGCGTTTGATCTCTCTGCGGAATCACCTGAGACCAGAGCGCGCTACGGGGATTCTCAATTCGGACAAAGCTGCCTGTTGGCACGTCGCCTGATTGAAGCCGATGTGCGGCTGGTCCAGGTGAACTGGCACCGCGGGCCGGAGGAACCCTCTGCCAACCCCTGCTGGGACTCCCATACCGACGAGACCGCCCGACTGAAGAACGTCCTCGTCCCACCAATGGACACCGGGTTCTCCGCATTGCTCGATGATCTGCAGGAGCGCGGCCTGCTCGACGAGACGCTCATCGTCTGCATGGCCGAGTTCGGTCGGACTCCGCAATTCAACGGCCGCGCCGGACGCGATCACTGGGGGCATGTTTTCTCCGTCTCGATGGCCGGCGGTGGCGTGCGCGGTGGAGCGGTGCATGGGGCATCTGATGAGCTGGGAGCCTATCCCCAGCGCGGCCTAATTCACCCTCAAGACTTGACCGCAACCATCTTCCACGCGTTGGGACTTCCCCCCGAGGCCATGTTTTACGATGCCCTCCAGCGACCACATGCGATCAGTCATGGTCGCGTCATTCGAGAGATCCTCAGCTGAACGTTCCCGTCTCGTGAGCGCACGGATATTCACCAGGTCGAGGGCGATCTGCTGATTCGTCACGAGGACGCTGGACAAACTCGACAGAGCCGGGGAATATCCACCCCGATCTCTTCCCTGTTTGAGTTGTGAGTGCTGCCATGATCGTCGGCCTGGGTACCGACATCGTTGAAATCGTCCGCATCGGTCAGATGATCGAAAAGCACGGCGAACTGTTTCTGCAGCGGGTCTACACCGAGGCGGAGATTCAATACTGCCAGACAAAACGGGGTGCACTGGAGCATTACGCAGGACGCTGGGCCGCCAAGGAAGCGGTGATGAAGACCCTGGGGACCGGCTTTACCAAGGGGGTCGGCTGGCGAGACATTGAAGTCCACAACATGAAGTCCGGTCAGCCTGTCATTCGCCTGAGCGGTGGTGCCGGAAATGTCGCCAAGCTTCAGGGGATCGACGAGATCCTGATCACCATTTCCCACAGCAAGGCGTACGCGACCGCCACCGCGATTGCCGTGCAACATGGCCGCCAGCCGACCGGAATCGCCTGACGTCCACACGATCGATCGTTCTCCAGGCTCACAGCAGGCTCCTGAACCCCTTCCACCGTGGCGCTGCCACGTTCAAACTTCTCAACCAAGCAAAGATCGATCGCACAGCGAGTCGAGCCTCTGTCGCCCGGCAGCCTGTTCGCGGTCACTCCCACCACATCGCATACGCCGTAGAAACTGTCGCGACGCCCGAGGAACCAGATTGATGCAAAAGTATCGCAATCACGGATTGGCCTTCGAGTACCCCGAGGACTGGGACCTGGCCGAGGAAGGGGACGAGGATTGCACCACCATTACCGTGGCCGAGGC
The DNA here is from genome assembly GCA_020426425.1 of Planctomycetaceae bacterium. Classification (GTDB taxonomy): domain Bacteria; phylum Planctomycetota; class Planctomycetia; order Planctomycetales; family Planctomycetaceae; genus JACKHO01. The sequence goes on from JAGQQB010000101.1 coordinate 7,847, forward strand.
GGAAGGCCCCACGTTCTGGTCGCTGCATCTGATGTGGCGCCGACCACCAGTGGAAGAGGTCCTGGAAATGGTCGAAGCAACGTTTCAGGAAGAGTACGACGATGTCGATATCGAGGCAACGACGCTGACGGTGGCCCGCCGCGAGGCCGCCGCCCGACAGCTCGACTTCGTCTGCCTCGAACTGGTCAACACAGCGTTCGTACGTGCCTTCCGGACCGGACGGTTCACCGCGATGATTCTGTGTCAGGCAACCGACCAGGAACTCGCCACGGCGCAACAGGTGTTTCGGGAAATCACCGACAGTCTCGATGTCGACCTGGATGGGGAGATTCTCATCTCCTGACGTGCTACTCTAGGTCAGTTTCGTTCGTGCCATTTACTGAACAATAAGCGTGAGCAATGCCAATCGACTGGCAACCTCTCATCGAGATCGTCCACGCCGCCCAGCGGTTCGTGATCACCAGTCACGTCCGACCTGACGGCGACGCACTCGGATCGGAACTCGGATTGGCTGGCATCCTCACCGGCCTGGGCAAGTCGGTGCGTATCATCAATCCGTCCGCAACGCCGGATCACCTCAGCTTTCTTGATCCTGAAGGGACGATCCTGAAGATCAAGGAAGACGTTTCGATCGAGCAGGCGTGCGAGACCGATGTCCACATCGTGGTCGACACTTCTGCCTGGCAGCAGATCAACAGTGTGCGGAAAGTGCTCGAGCAAACGAGCGCCCGCAAGGTGGTGATCGATCACCATGTCAGTTCCGACGACATGGGCGCGACCGAGTTCAAAGACACAACCGCAGCGGCGACAGGCGTGTTGATTGCGGAATTCGCGTCTGCGCTTGGTGTGACGCTCACGGCACGGCAGGCGCAGGCGCTGTTCTGCGCCACCGCGACCGACACCGGCTGGTTCCGTTTTCCCAATGCCGATGCGCGGACGTATCGCACTGTGGCCGCTCTGATTGATGCCGGCGCACAGCCGAGCCTGTTGTATCGTGAGTTGTACGAACGCTCATCGCTGGAACGACTGAAGTTGCATTCGGTCGTTCTCTCCCGTGTTGACCTCGCGTGCGACAATCGACTTGCGCATACCTATGTTGAACGTAAGGACTTCGCCGAGACCGGTGCCCATCCAACCGATACGGAAGACCTGGTCAACGTCGCCCTCGCCATCAATGGACTCGATGCGGCGTTCATTCTCGTCGAGCAGATCGATGGTCGCGTGAAGGCGAGCTTGCGCAGCCGGTCGGAACTCAACGTCGCCGCCATCGCCGAGAACTTTGGTGGCGGCGGTCACAAGCAGGCGGCTGGCGCGATGTTGCACGGCCCCATCCCGGAGGCTCGCCAGAAGTTGCTTAGCCTGTTCGCGGCGGCCATGAACACCCCAGCGGAAGACTCTTCTGCAGAGGAGTAGAACCGATGTCGCGCCTCTTCGCCTGGTGCTGCTGCATAATCGTCCTCGGGGCTGTGGCCTGGGCGCAGTTCGAAGGTGGTCGCGGGCGACATGCGACATCTCAGGCCGGCACTGAATTCTACATCGACCGCAACGGAGTCCCTGACTGGGAGGTCGATCCCGAGCATCCCGAAGATCTCTTTACCTTCGTCCGGATCATGTACAACCCCTACGGGGGACCGCGCGGCAAATGGCGGACCGACTATCCCGATAGCGACCTCAACTTCTCGTATCGGCTGCAGCAGCTCACCTCGCTTCAGGTGAACCCGGATCCGATCGTGCTCGAACTGACCGATCCGCGGCTGTTCGATTATCCGTTCGTCTACTTCTGCGAGCCGGGTGGCTGGCAGGGATCGTGGGGGACCGGCTTGAACTTCTCCGACGAGGAGATCGTCAACTTGCGGCGATATCTTGAGCAAGGTGGCTTTGCCATGTTCGACGACTTCTGGGGCGAGGCGGAGTGGGACGAGTTCTATCGCGAGATCAAGCGCGTCTTTCCAGATCGAGACTACGTCGATCTGGACCGCGATCACCCGATCTTCCACTGCGTGTACGATCTTCGCGAGACCGACAATTTGCAGGTGCCCGCCATCAACGTCGCGCTCGCCGGTCTGACCTACGAACGAGAAGATGCCCGTGAGGTTCACTACCGGGCCATCCTGGATGACAAAGGCCGGATCATGGTGATGATCTGTCACAACACCGATCTGGGCGATGGCTGGGAGCGTGAAGGCGAGAACGAATCGTACTTTCACAACTTCTCTGAAAAGATCGCCTATCCCCTGGGCATCAATATCATCTTCTACGCAATGACCCACTGATGCAGTTAGTCAGTTT
>JAGQQB010000102.1 GCA_020426425.1 Planctomycetaceae bacterium
ACGGTGTCCACAATCAACTCCCTGTAGATGCTGAATCGATCGGATGGGGTTGTGTTGGCGAAGGGGCACTGACGAATCAGTTGGTGGTCGAGGTTTCCGCCGGTTGGCTCGTAGGGGGAACTGGCGGCGTTGTCGACTCGGCTGGAGTCGCTGCATCTTCGACGGCGTTAGGAGCGGCGTGTTCCGGGGAATTTCCGTGTGCGTCATCCTGGGCGGGGCTGGCGGACTCGTCCGGGACGAGCGTGTGCTCCGAGATCTCCATCATCTCGACGTACTCATGCTCTGGCTCAGCCTGCATTAGCTTGGGGAAGATGACTGGAATGCAACCGAAGCCGATCGCCACGACGAAACCGAACACGCGCGACAGCGACTTGATCGTGGGTGTGTACTTCGGGTGGTTCAGGCCGAGTGACTGAAATGCACTGGCGAAGCCGTGGGCGACGTGAATTCCCAGGAACAGAGCCCCGACCACGTAGATGACCACTCGGCCTGCGTCGGCCAGAATGAGTTGCGCCTTGGCGTAAGGTTCGATCCCTTCCAGCTGATCCCCCCAGGCCCACTCAAACTTGAAGTCGCTCAAGTGAACGGTGAGAAACAGGAACACCACCAGACCGGTGATGACCATCGTGTTGTCTGGTGTGAGGCCGAGAATGTTGAACGCTCGACCGGGCACCTTCGAGCGCTGGACCGCATAGCCCTGCTCGCGGGCCTCCTTGTTGGTGAGCGTCAGGCTGATGGCGTACAGAATGTGGACCGCGAAGGCGGAAAACAGCAAGATTTCCGCAACAATCAGCAGTTCGCCGTTGCTATGCAGCTTGTGGGCGTACTCGTCGTAAATCTCCTGGCCGGCGAAGAGGAGCAAGTTGCCGGCAAGATGCACCACGAGGAAGAAGCACAGAAACAGCCCCGTGATCCCCATGAGAAACTTGCGACCGACGGACGATTTCAGTACGGCGCTGAGCCAGTTCAAGGTCGGCTCCTTCAATCAACGGCTGGCAGATCAGTGATGACTTCGAACGTTCCGAGCGGGCAATTCCGACCGGGAGTCGAAACAGGATTTCGGGGGATCATAGGACCGCTCGATGAGCACTGCAATCAACGTCATTCGGCGGTCTCAGTCTTGAATGCCCCAGCGTCATATCGTTCCCAGAATTCGGAAGCGGGCAGCGCCTTGGGCTGTTCCCCTTCGAATTGCGTGTCAATCTCCTGCAACGTCGGCATCGCGCGGAGCAGATCCATGCCTTGTGAGATCTTTCCGGGCGAAAGGATGAGACGTGACAGTGGGAGCTTCGCCAGCGGTGTGACATCGGTGACGTTGGTGTCGGCAATGTTCAGTCGCTGCAGTGAGGGAATTTCCGCGAGTGGAGTCAGATCCGACACCTGCGTTTCCTGCACATCGAGACTGACCAGTGAACTCCCCGCCAGCGGCGTGAGATCGGAAATCTGCGTCCCTCGCAGCCACAGGATGCCAGATTCAATCTCAACGAACGCGCTGAGATCGGGGATCTTGGTGCGGCAGAGATTCAGCTCCTGAAATCGCATCCCGGCGATCGGCGACAGATCGGCGACCGGGCAATCGGTCACATACAGATGGGTGAGCCGCTTCCCTTTCAACGGAGACAGATCCGACACCAGCGTTGATTCCAGAAAGACCTGTTCGAGGTCGTTGCAGTCGGCCAACGGAGCCAGACTGTCGATTTTCGTTTCCGACAGATCGATGATTCGTAACGGCATGCCTTCGACACCGGCCAATGAGGTCAAAGGATTCGCGGCTACTGCGAGCAACTGCAGCTCCTGCCCCTTGAGCGGCGAGAGGTCCCGGACACCTGAGTTGGCCAGATAAGCAGCGACAAATCCACGTCCGACCCGTTCGAAGTTCGCGTCCTCCCCGACTCCCAGACGCTCTCGCATCTGCGAGGCGGTGACGAACTCCGGCTTGGGTGGAGCCTCCGACTTTGCAGTCGTGCCATCGCCGTTGAATTGACTGGGCATGGCCGTAGTGGGCATGGCCGTAGGAGCCGCCGCCGTGTCGTCGTTAGGAGCCCCCCCATCGGTGGTCGGAGGCGTCTCGTCTGGAAGTGACTCCGCCGGAGGAGCGGAGTCACACCCCACGACCAGTAACATCGACACCACCAACCAGCACAACATGCGACCAGACACAAGCAGCCTCACAAGCGACGCTTCCAACGAAGCAGGAGCAACGAATCAGATTTCCTGATCCCAGCTTAGCCTGTTGTGGCACGATTCGCATGCGTGTGGGTAAAGTTCGAGTGGGTCGGTCCGAATCGAGAGTTGAGAGGTCGGTTGAAGTCGAGGCGTCAAAGATACCGTGCAGGCCCGCAACAGCCTGCACGTTCGTTTGAACGCCCCAAACTCCGCACCCTCAACGCCTAGAACTCTCCAATCACCTCACCGCCAGCGATTGTGGAGAGGTGCTGATAGACGCTTTCGTCAATGTTCTCACTGACAAAACGCACATGACCGTCCCCCAGCACGAACTGAGCACCACCGGTATGATGGCTGCTGAAGTCGTCCTGATGAATTGTGCCGTGGTTTCCGGCATTGGGGGGATGGTCGACGATGCCCAGCGTTCGGCTGAATGCTTCTTCCCCTTCCGGGACCGCGCCAGACCAGGTGGAAAAGGTGTCGACCGTGGCACCGCGCGGGCGGGTCATCCGTTCGCCCACAATGATTGAGTTGCTGGTGCCATCGGTGAAGTTCCGCATGCCGATCTTACTGTTGTGAAAGAACAATCCGTTGCCGGTGCATTGGCCGACGAAGCCTTCGCAATCGTGCAGATCGCGTCCCCCTGGCTGAGCAGGTCCGCTACCGAACACTCCGACATAGTTCGCCGTTGCGAGCGAGGCTAGAACGGTGCCCGGCGATCCCTCTTCTTCGATGTCCCACTCATCCGGTTGTGGATCGGAAGGACACCGAAAAGTTGCAATGGTCCGTCGCAGATACGGCAGGTTCGCGGGATCGATGATCGACGCATTGAAGTTCAGCTGGTTGTACAGCGGCGCCTGTTCAATGTACGGCAGGGTCATGGTCCCCCAGCTGAATCCATTGAGTCCTTCCACATCGGGAGCGCCGGCAGTTGCACCGATCCATCCCGGCGGAAAAGTGTTGAAGGTGTCGTGGTAGTTGTGCAGCCCAAGGCCGAGCTGCCGCATATTGTTCTTGCATTGAGAACGCCGCGCCGCTTCGCGCGCCTGTTGCACGGCGGGGAGCAGCAGGGCGATGAGAATCGCGATGATGGCAATCACCACGAGCAGTTCGATCAGGGTGAAGCCCCGATTTCGAGTCTTGGTCAACATGAGCATCCTCCTAAGGGAGTAGAATGGAAAGGAAGCGGAAATAACATTGATCAGAAACATACGAATGCGTGCGTTGAACTAATACGCACATACGCTTGCGCATACCTGCCGAGAGTTGCATGAACCTTGGCCTGCCGCACGCCAAGTCTGGCCGTGCAGGCAGATGGCTCAGAGCCATAACGGAGGATCGCAGTAATGAATGACGCAGCGCTTGCAGCGTTGGATCGCGGAGCGATCCTCGACTATTTACGGATGGCGATTGCACTTCGTGGGCGCGTATCGCGCACCTAAGACCAAGCAATCATGCCGAATCGGTCGCAGATTGGTCAGCGACAGTCGTGCGATGATGAACCGGTCGCCGCATCCACAACGGGATGAAGGCACGACCACGAGCGCACGACGTCAGCAGCGCGCGTCAGGCAGCGACGGGAGGTCCGCGTGGCTGAGCAACAGCCATCAACGCGGAGACAAAGACGGAAGCACGCGGCGAAGCAGCCTGGCAAATCAGCGGCTGCTCAGCAGGAATCACCAAGGCCTGAGCGACCATCGCTGGCGCCAAAGCGAGATCACACAACTGGCACTCAGCATCGTGATCGTGCCCCGGAGCATCGTTATGCGAATGACCGCAGGGGACAGCCACATCAGCATGCTGGTGACCGTGACCCGCATGCTCATGCTGATGTGCATGGCCATGCGAACACGAGTGCGTTTCCACCGGCTCTTGAGCCGCTCGGAATGCCGCAACATGCTCGGCCACATGGTGCAACGGCGAGTGCAGCAACTGAACGCCCAGCAGCATGGCCATGGCCAGTGCTGCACTTGGCAGTCCAAGGTTTGCTGCAAAACGCTGCATTACGCCTCCACGACAGGGGGTTTTCAGTTGCAACAGTGTTATCGGCAATTCGCATGCCAGTACGTCGACTAAACATGCTATGCAAGCGACAGAGTCGATTCAAGCAGCAAATTGTTAATAATCGACGAGCAAGGCCCGGTCTACTCACCGGTCGCTTCCGCTACCGTCTCTGTGTCCTGAAGTTCTGCGGCTGGTTCGTCGCTATCCTGCATGTGTTCCTTCCCTCGATAGAAGTAAGCGATCGGCACAAACAGAATCGCAGCCCCGAGCATGGTGTTGGTCCAGAACCAGTAGTACGCGGCCCCTTCGAGCGTCGTTAGCCCGCCCACGGTGATGGAGGCACCAATCGTCGTCGTGGGAGACTGTCCCCGACCAGCCTCCACCTCCTTCCGGCCATCATCTCCTTTGAGTTCAATGAGCCGCCGCTCCAGCCAGGTGTACGGCTTGGTGTCTTCGCCGTCCTCTTTTGAGGCCCGCGAAACTTCCGCGTTGAGCACCACATCATCGGGCGTCTGGTAGTTGCCATCCGGTCCATCAGCAACGATGCGGAACCGGTCCCGCGTGATGCGGTGATAGCGCAGCGGTTGACCATACGTGTCCTGCATTCCGGCGATTAGCTGTTGGCCTGCCGCGTCATCGGGAATGGACCGAGTCGCATCGTCTTCTGTTGAGGCGAAGAAGGCTTCGTCAATCTTCTGTTTGGCCGCCTGGAGTGCGGCGTCTTGTTCTGTCGTCAGCGACAGTTGATTCATGAAGCGGTTGAACTGCAGGCTGACATCGTCGGCAGTGCCAAACTTGCCATCGTGTCCGGCGACGACGATTTCCCGCACGGGCGTCTTTTCATCTAGTGTCTTCCAGGAACTCTCCGGCTGCAGATCGCGCCCCCGCACCAGCCAGTGGTCGCCCAACGTCCTCCCAGCATCTCCGGTCTCGCCCAGCGACTCCGCACTCGAGACGACCTCATTGATCGACGGCACCTGGATTGCATGATTGACCACCGCTGTGACGATGTTCCCCAACGACACCGAGAACAGCCAGACCGCCATGATCACCGACTTCATCGACTTCGGCGCCTGGGAATACGAGAACTCCAGCCCGGTGATGGAAACCATGACCTCGGCGGCGGTGATGATCACATACGCGGCGAACTGCCAAGCGATTGAAGGCCGACCGCCATGATCGATCCACTGCTGCACCAGTCCCGAGAGCCCAAAACCCAGCACCGTGAGGAACAGACCGATCGAGATCTTCCGCAACGGCGTCAATTTGAAGATCGGATCGATCGCGGGATACACGACGTACTGAAACAGCGGAATCAGCAGCATCACCAGAATTGGATTGAGCACCTGAATCTGTGATGGGAGCCAATTGATCCAGAGCCAGTTGCGATTCATGTCCTCCGCCTGCAGCACCCAGGCGGAACCGGTCTGATCGAATAGCGCCCAGAACACGGAAATACTGGCGTACACAATTCCTAGCCGGGCAATCGTCTTGATTCCCTCCCAGCTGAACACTTCCTTCAAAAACGTCGCCCCAGCGGGCGGCACATGAATGAAAACATTGCGGCCCATCCAGAACATCACGGTCGCAATCGCCATCAGCACGCCCGGAATACCAAAGGCAATGTGCGGCCCGTACCACTCCAGCAGCCAGGGAGTGAGAATCGTTGAGAAGGTCGAACCAAAGTTGATCGAGAAATAGAACCACTGATAGACCTTCGCCATCAGATGCTGATTTCGCGGGCCGAACTGGTCCCCGACGTGCGCTGAAACGCACGGCTTGATTCCGCCCGAGCCGAGCGCGATCAGGAACAATCCGAGCCACAACCAATACGTCGGCGAAAGTCCCGGTCCTCCCATCAGCGCCAGCGACAGGTGCCCGATACAGTACAGCACCGACACCCATAAGATGATGCGGTACTTACCAGTAAACGCATCCGAGATGATCGCCCCGAAGATGGGGAAGAAATACACCCAGGACGCAAACGTATGGTAATGCTCCTGCGCCTCCGCCTCGGACATGGCGGGCATCACCGTGGCCGACATCAGGTGCAGATACTTGTACATGAAGACGGTTAGGATCGTCCGCATGCCGTAGTAGCTGAACCGCTCCGCCGCCTCATTTCCAATGATGTACGGAATCCCGCCAGGCATCTGGTCCGTATCGGATGGTGTCGTGCGGTGCTCAGTCATGGTGGATGGCGAAGTTCGAATCAGTGGTGCGGACGGAAAGCTCAGAGTCTCCAGTGAATCGTCAATCGATGCAAGGTCGCGATCTGCGGATGCCAGTCAATGTCTACTCATCTGGAGCGCAGGGGGACTCCAGGGAGCCATTCCTTGCTGTGTTCCCCGCTGGGTGTGCCAGGCGACGGCCTTTGCTTCCATCCAGTCGCGCTGAGGTGCAAGGCTGCTTCCCCAATGAATCTTGATGCGCGCGATGATGAGCATAGGGCCTTGCCGCGTGCAGCTATTCCGTAAGCGCCGCTTGTGCACGTTCCACGTACTGCGTCGCGTCGGTCTGTTCAGCATACAAATGAATGATCGCCAGCCGAATCTGCCGAGCCTTGTCGACTTCACCGGCGGCGGCGAGCTTTTCAGCGCGTGTGAGCGCCTGTTCGAGCAGTGTGAATTCCGGGGACGCCTCGCCCGGGGCCAGCTCTTCCAACAGCTGCCGCGCCAGACGGAGTTGGTCAGCATATTGCTCGTCCTCGTCAATCAACGTGATGAGCGCTGTGAGATCTGCTCGTGCCTGATCGTCGCGGCCCAACTGCATCCAGAGGTGGGCGCGGCGGAGAATGGTGGAAGGTGGATCCTCAACTTGCCTGGCGTCGGTCCCGGAGGCCCCCAGCAGTTCCCGTTCGAGACGATAACGTGCGATCTGATCCAGGAAGGGCCGCACACGCGATTCCCAATTTGCGGCATCCTGTTCGAGCAGCGGCAGAAAGTATTCGCGTTCTGCCGCATCCCAGGCGGGGCCAGCGGGGCGTTGCATCAGGGCTTCGCCGCGACTGAAGAGTGATTGCGGCGATGGCCGGGAGTTGAAGATCATCCAACCGCTGGCGATGACGACCACCGCGAAGATGCCCATCAGCACCCACACGTTGTCGAACCAGCGATGCAGGAAACCGGGCTGCGCCTGCTGCTCCAATTCCGCCCGCATCACATCCCGCATAAAGGTTCCCCCGAGCACAGCGGGATCGGCGGCACCGTGGGCAGCTTCGGTTTCGCGACTGGAGTCAGCATCGCCATAGGCGAAGGTGCCGCCGCTTTGGGCCATGTCGACCTTCTTGGGAATCTCCTGCAGGCGCAAGCCAAGTACGTAGGCGTCGGGGTATCGATCTTCCGGCTTCTTCGCGAGGCACTGGCAGACGACTTCATCCAGCCAGTGCGGAACTTCCGGCACGATGCGGCGCGGACTGTCGAACTGACCGAACTTGTGTTTCTGTGCAATCTCTAAAGTCGTCTTACCGGTAAACGGCGGGCGCCCGGTCAACATCACATATAACACCGCTCCGAGTGAGTAGATGTCACTGTGTCGAGTCGCTCGCTTCCCCTGCGCCTGCTCGGGAGACATGTATTCGGCGGTCCCCAGGATGCCGCCGGTGAGGGTGAGCTTGCCGCTGGCAAACACCTGGGCGACGCCAAAGTCGGTCAGCTTGATGATGCCATCGTCCCGCAGCATCAGGTTCGACGGCTTCAGATCGCGGTGGATGATCCCGGCGTTGTGCGCGGCTTTCAACGCGCGGCAAATCTGGACGCCAATCTCGATCACCTCCCGCCATTGAATCCGCTTCTCCCGCACCAGTCGCGAGGTCAGCGTCTCGCCAGGAACATATTCCATGGCGTAGTAATAGGTCCCCTGATCTTCGCCGCTGTCGTACAGTTCAACGATGTTTTCATTCGCGTTCGAAATCTGCCGCATCGCTTCGATTTCGCGATTGAAGCGGGCGACGAATCCCGGTTCGCGAGCCATCGATGCTGGCAGAACTTTGACCGCTGCCTGCAGATCGGACTCCACGTGCCGACCGAGGTAGACTGTCCCCATACCACCAGCCCCGAGCACAGACTCGATTTGATACGGCCCGACTCGTTCTGGCAACGGAAACTCGGTATCGCCTGGCACACTCGTATTCGTCGTCACGATCTCTTCCCTGTCTCCGCGTTTCCGTTCGCTGCTCGCCCCGCCTGAGTAACGAATCAGCTTACCGAGCCGCAGGGATCGCTGCCACGACAGTTTCTGGACAGGAGGGCCCGGTGGCATTCATCGGTCGGATTTCGTCGAACGTGGACTCGATCGAGGCTCGTCCGCTGGCGACGTTCGTCATCGCGGCACATCACCAAGACCACCATCCGTCAGCTGCACCGTAAGGCCGCGTCACCTGTCGTGTCTGCGAATGTAGTGATCAATCGCTCGCCTCAGCGTCCTGTCGCAGACGACGACCGCCGACCCCAGACTTGCTCTAGCAGCGCATACATCCCTGGATCGTGGCGCTTGAGTTCCTGCGAATTGAAGGGGAAGAAATCGTTCTGGCCGAAGAACGCTTCAGTCGATTCGGCGAAGTATTCCTTGTGATCCGTCATCGCATACGCCTTTTCGATCTTGCCATTGTGCCGCTCGACCATGTCGTAGCTGCCAGAATCGCGGGTTCGTTCGTACTGTTTGCGAATCGGCTGCTGATCAAAGCCGAGCACCTGATCGTGATACGCATGCGCGAGTTCATGCAGCACGAACACCGGCATGCGACGGACTTCCGCCTCGAAGATCGACACGTTCGTGAACTCAATGCCCCTGGCCATCTCCGGATTGCGGCCGTTCTCTTCCAGCCATTTCTTCGAGGGATGGTACTCCGCCCGCGCCCCAACCCCTTTGTATTGCGGCGAAATCCACAACGGTACCTTCCGCAACGCGGGTAGATGCTTTGCTGGCACTGTCTCGGTGATGAATCGCAGTTGCTGCCGCATCAGGTCGAGCGCCTGTTGCGTCTGCAGTTTCTGTGCATCAAGCAACTGCAGGTCGACATGCACGGTCCAGCCTTCGATCTCCTGCGTTGCGTACCTGGGTTCAGCTGCTGTGGCGGTGGCCACGCAAACCGCCCCGATGCAAATCGACACGAGCAGCGAACTGGCAGTAGGAAAGAACCGCATGGAGTGTCTCCTTGTCAAAATGTTCATGCTACCTCCTCGCTCAGTAGTGGGCCAGGCAGCACTCGTCGCGTTGATTCGGCTCGGCGTCAATCCGGTGAATGGTGGTCACTGACTGCGTTGCTTGGATCAATGGAATGAACGACGCAATCGGGCCGGACAGCGTCTCGTCAACCCTTTACTGCGATTCTTCCTCGGTCTGAGGTACATCTACCTGCCGCCGATAGCCTGCCACATACAACTGCGTTTCTTTGGGGGCCTTAAACTCAGTGGGGAAGGCGGCGCCGGAAAGGTCGTAGCAGGCGCGCATGGCGTTGGGGCCTTTAATCTCGTAGATCGCGAGGATGATTTTCCCCTTGTTCGGTCCAGACTCGCTCTTGATCACCATCCGGTGCGGCGTCACGGTTTCGTCTAGCAGGAAGATCCCGGCGTCGGAATGATCTTCGCCGATCACCGTAACCTCGTACCTGTCACCTGCGATCGTGAGCGTGATCGCCTCCAGTGCCGGTGGCGGCAACAACACGCCAGACAGCATCGCCCCTTTCGGTTTCCAGACGCCGTCGAAGGAAAAATCTGCTGGGATCGACTGCGTCCCCTGATTCGGTGGAGCTGCCGCGTCATCGGCCGGGCAGGGAACGGCCAGGACGGCAAACAGCAGGGTTGTGACGAGAGTTTTCATGATGGTGCCTCTTTTTTTCCATAAATCAGAGTTTGGTGCCTGTCGAAAAAGGAAACCCGACGCGTCAGCGAGGGATCAATGGTCCCATAAAGCACGCGAAAAT
>JAGQQB010000103.1 GCA_020426425.1 Planctomycetaceae bacterium
CAGCGACCGGCATTCTATCCGCCGTCCGATGGGTATCAGCCGCCCGAAGATCCTGTGGTCGGTTGCGTACGACAGATCGAGGCGGTGCGCGACATCAAACAGGCGCTGCCGGACCTCGTTGTGGTCGGCACGGCCTATTCGTACTTCCAGGAGTTCATTCCGCATGTCGCGCAAGCCGTTGTGAGAGATGGCTGGACCGACTTTGTAGGACTCGGTCGATTGATTCTCAGCGACTGGGAACTCCCCGCCAAAGTGCTGCGCGGCGACGACTACCGGGCTGACAAGAAGATCTGCCGCACCTTCAGCGACTGCACCACCGCTCCGCGCAACGGCATCATTTCCGGCTGCTATCCTCTTGATCCTTACTACAAAGCGCTGCCTGAGTTCGAACAACTCAAGCAAGCCAAGCGCAGCAGTTGACTAGTGCGTCGCTGAAGATGCCACCCACGACTCGGCATCGAACGCGAAGATCTCTTCCACCGTCGCCGTACATGGCAATGGGGCGCGTAATCCGAGCGCCACCAGTCGTTCGGCCTCAATGCGCATCGCCGCCTGTTCGACTGGTACCCGGAGTGCCAGCGGCCAGACATTCCGCGTCCGGCCATCTGAGGCACACCACGGTCCGTAACAGCAAATCACGCGCGCGAGTGGACAGGTTGCAAGCAACTGTTCCACCTCATCGGTCCGATACTCGTCCGACCAATGCTGACAGACGAGCACGAGATCGGGCGCTGCGGTCACCTCGGCGGCGAGTGCGTCACCCAGCGTCCCCCAATGCTCGACCGTCCTCACCGCCTGATTCAGTGCGACGATGGCAACATCCATCGCCTGCGTGCGACCGACGATCCAACCGAGAGGGAGGCGGGTGAGTGAGGATTGCATGAACGCAAGATCGCGAACGATCCGTGGGGTTATCGTTGACCAGGAATGCCTGCAAATGTACGTGCTGGACTCTCGCGGCAAAAGCCTGTGGAACATCTCGCACCTGATCGTTCACGTCCACTACTGTCATGACTTGAACATGTGCGCAAATCAGGTGCGTTTACGATCTTGTCATCTTGTCGGCATGCACGATTCCTGATGACAGCCCCGCCAACGTCGAGGTACACTTATGGAATGAGCCCACAACTTCCTCCTGATATCGCCGAAGCACTCCACGCCAACCCTGGTGATTGTCGCGTGATTGATCCTTCCACGCAGCGGGTGTATGTCCTCGTGGACGACGAAACGCATCGCAGGGCGATGCGGGCTTTGCGTGAACAGGAAGACTTCGCTGCCATCCAGGAAGGGATTGCGCAGATGGAGCGCGGGGAAACGCTGTCGCTGGAAGAGGCCCGGCGGTTGACCGAAGAGCGACTGCTCGCGCGGAAGCAATGAGTTACCGACTCCGCATCACTGCCCGAGCACGTCAGGACATTGATCGCAACGCAACCTGGTGGGCGAATCACCATTCCGTCGACCAGGCACTCAATTGGTCACGAACGGTGTACGACCAACTCGACGCTTTGTGCGAGTTCCCGTTCGGATGCTCGCTGTCACCTGAGAACGACAAATACCCAATCGAGCTTCGTGACAAGTTGGTTGAACTTGGATCTCGGCCAAGGTATCGGGCCGTGTTCACCGTTCGCGAACATGAGGTGATTGTACTCGCGGTTCGTGCTGCTGAGCAGGATGCGTTGCGGAACGACGATCTGGCCGTTGAGTAGCCGGTGACTTCTTGCGGAACCGTGTCCTGCACGATCCTTGGCAACCGCCCGTTCCGACAGGCTATTATCCATCGCGATTGATCCGTTAGCCTTGACCTGGAGTTCCTCTGATGGCGGAAGAAACGTTTCTGGAGTTCATTCGGCAACAGGCGCACGATCTGCGCGAGCAGGATCAACCACCAGCAAGTCTGACGGACTGGCAGCAGCAGCGGACTCAGCTGCGAGAGCGGCTCATCGAGTCGTGGGGGGGATTTCCCAATGAGCCTTGCGATCTTGAACCGCAACTCGTGGGAACACTCGAACGCGATGGATATCGGATCGAGAAGCTACTGCTGCAAACGCGGCCCGGCGTCTGGATGACGGCGAATGCGTATGTCCCGACGACGGCTGGGCGGCACCCTGCGGTGCTGTGTGTGCATGGTCACTTCCGCCAGGCGAAGCAGCAGCCGGAGATTCAGTCGCGCTGCATCGGACTGGTGAAGCTGGGGTTCTTTGTGCTCGTGGTTGATGCCTTTGGTGCCGGCGAGCGCGGCATCGGCAAAGCGCTCGGCGAGTATCATGGTGAGATGGTGGCCGCGACTCTCTGGCCCAGTGGACTGGCGCTCGCCGGATTGCAGGTGTACGAGAACATGCGGGCGGTCGACTATCTGCAGTCGCGACCGGAGGTTGACCCGGATCGTCTGGGAGTCACAGGTGCGAGCGGCGGCGGGAATCAGACGATGTACGTCGGCGCGATGGATGACCGGCTTAAGGCAGTCGTCCCGGTCTGTTCGGTCGGTCGATATCAGGCGTATCTCGGTCCCGCCTGCTGCATGTGCGAGGTAACGCCCGGCGCGCTCTCGTACACGGAAGAAGGTGCAGTGCTGGGACTCGTTGCTCCTCGCGTGCTGATGATCATCAATGCAACGAAAGACGGCATTCAATTCTCGGTGGACGAAGCGGCCAAGTCGCTCGCGTTCGCGCAGGAGATCTTCTCGCTGTACGACCGCCGCGCTGCCGCGAAACAGACGGTGATCGACTCGGGACACGGATACAATCAGCAGATGCGTGAGGCGATGTACGGCTGGATGTCGCTGCATCTCAAAGGTGAAGGAGATGGAGGATCGATTCCCGAACCCGATCACACGACAGAAGAACCGGAAGACCTGCGCTGCTTCCCCGGCGAGTCGCGTCCTGACGATTACGTGACGCTCCCGCGCTTCGCGGCCCAGGAGGGACGCCGCCTGCTGCAAAAGATCGGCGTTCCCAATCATGCCGATCAGTGGTCGGCACAAGAGGCCATGTTGTGCAAAGGTTTGGCGGAACTGCTCGGCCCATTTCCGCAGCGTCAGCCGCTCAACGCGGTGTGGGTGTCCGACGAATTGGGGGTCGAGGAAGGTTCGTTCGAAGCGGAACCCGGGATGCGTTTGACGACCCGGTACGACTTCGGCCCCCAGGATACTCGTCGTCTCATGATCCTCGAGTTCCCGACCGCCAGCAAAGATGGCGACAGCGTAGAGACGAAGGGGAATGAATTGTTCGCTGCCGCCCGCAAGCAGGGCTGGAGCGTTGTGCGACCGCAGTTACGCGCCACCGGCGACATGGCGTGGCCGCGCGACAACATCGGTCGTGCCCCGGATCACACAACCGCCGAATGGTCGCTCTGGCTGGGACGCCCGTTGCTGGCACAATGGGTATGGGATGTCACCCGACTGCTTGACGCCCTGGATGAACGTGAGCCGCGTGCTGCCCCAGCGATGCCGACCGCCGTTGTCGGCATCGGGCCGGCGGGACTCATCGCGCTGTGCGCGGCGTCGTTGACAACTAGAATCCAGGCGGTCGCGACCGTAAGTACACTCGCCAGCTTCCTGACCGATGCTCCCTACACAGGACAACGCATGGGGACGTTCGCTCCCGGAATCTTGCGCGACGTAGGCGATGTCGCCCACATCGCCGCCACACTATCTCCCCGCCGACTGGTGATCTCAGATGCGGTGAATGGCCAATCTCAGTCGCTTGAGGAAACGGCAAGCACAGAACAGTTCCGCGCGACAAGGGCGGCATATCAACTGGAAAATGCTGCCGATCAATTCCATTTATACGGACGGCTGGCGGCGACGGATCTTCTCGACCGACTGGCCTGACCATACAACTCGGCAACGAACACATCGGACCGTTGAAAGCCCCACGATGAACGCGAATCACCTCGCAAACTTCTACCGCGACCAGTTGCTCAACGACTGTCTCCCCTTCTGGTTTCCACGCTGCATCGACGAACAGCACGGCGGCTACTTGCATTGTCTCGATCGCGACGGTTCAGTGGTCGATACGGACAAGTCAGTATGGGCACAAGGACGCATGGCCTGGATGCTGCTCACGCTGTATCTGCAGGTCGAGCAGCGGGACGATTGGCTCGCCTGGGGAACATCGGGACTTGATTTTCTGGATCAATACGGCTTCGCCGAAGACGGTCGCATGTACTTTCATGTGACCCGCGATGGTCAACCAATTCGCCAGCGGCGTTATGCGTACAGCGAGTCCTTTGCCGCCATCGCCTTCGCTGCGCATGCCCGGGCCACCGGCAACGAGCGCTTCGGCGTCCGCGCGCGCGAGCTCTTCGCACAGTTCATCGACTGGAACTTCACGCCCGGCAAGATGCCCGCCAAGTTCACCGACACGCGCCCGACCATCGGGATGGGGCCGCGGATGATCGCCCTCGTCACCGCGCAGGAACTCCGGTCACTGCTCGGACCTGATGCATTCACCGATCAATGGACTGACCGATCGCTCTCGGACATCGAACAGTTATTCGTCAAACCGGAACTCAAATGCGTCATGGAGCAGGTGGGGCCTGATGGCGAAGTACTCGATCACTTCGATACCCGACTGCTCAATCCGGGACATGCCATTGAAGGGGCATGGTTCGTGATGGAAGAAGGTCGGCATCGCGGCGATCAACATCTCATCGCACTCGGCTGCCAGATGCTCGACTGGATGTGGGAGCGTGGCTGGGACCAGGAACATGGCGGCCTGTACTACTTCCGCGATGTGTATGACCGGCCTGTGCAGGAGTATTGGCATCCCATGAAGTTCTGGTGGCCACACGACGAAGCCCTGATTGCCACACTGCTCGCCTGGCGACTGACTGGTGAGTCGCGCTACGCCCAATGGCACGAACAGCTCCGTGCGTGGTCGTTCGAACATTTCGCCGACCCGGAACATGGGGAATGGTACGGCTACTTGCATCAAGATGGCCGCCCGTCCTCCACCCTCAAAGGGAGCCTGTGGAAAAGTTGCTTCCACCACCCCCGCGCACTGCTGAAGTGCTGGGAATTGGCGTTGGAGTGCGCTGCGGAACAGTAAACGCGCAGTCGACACAGCACCACCACTGAGAGCAGCACAAGCACAGCGCAAACGACCGACGGCACCCAGATCGTGGTTTGCTCTGGGTGCCGTCGGTTCATTCCGAAAGATGCACGTTGCCCTACAGCACGTTGCGGATCTTCTGCAGGAACTCGGCGTTCGTGGGGAACTTGGCCATCGTCCGAGTCAGCTGATCCATCGCTTCGACGGGACTCATCGAAACCAGGCTGCGACGCAGCATGGTGATGCCATCGAGCAATTCGGGTTCGATGATCTTCTCTTCGCGCCGGGTGCCGGACTTCGAGATGTCAATCGCGGGCCAGATGCGGCGATCGGCAAGATCGCGACTGAGCACGAGTTCCATATTCCCGGTCCCTTTGAACTCCTGGAAGATCGCTTCGTCCATGCGGCTGCCGGTGTCGATCAACGCGGTCGCACACACGGTCAACGACCCTCCTTCATCAAAGCGACGCGCGGTGCCGAACATCTTGCGGGGGATTTCCATCGCCCGGACGTCCAGTCCGCCGGTTCCAATCTTGGACTCGCGACCGCCGCCGATCCATTTGTTGAACGCGCGAGCACACCGGGTCACGCTGTCCATCAGAATGAAGCAGTCCTTGCCCGACTCCGCGATGCGTTTGCCCCGCTCGAACACCAGTTGGCTGATGCGGACGTGGCTCTCGACGTCGCGGTCCATGGAAGAAGCGATCACATCGCCGCGCACGTTGCGACGCATTTCCGTCACTTCTTCCGGACGCTCGTCGATCAGCAGCACGATCAGATGGATCTCGGGATGATTCTGGCTGACAGATTCGGCAATGTCCTGCAAGAGCATCGTCTTGCCGGAACGTGGCGGTGCGACGATCAACGCGCGCTGACCCTTGCCGATCGGCGTGAGCATGTCCATCACCCGCATCGTGAGCGGAGTTGGACCAGTTTCCAGGCGAATCTGCTCGAAAGGATTGATCGGGGTCAGATGATCGAAGTGCTTGATCGCTTCAAACTCTTCCGGGGTCCGGCCATCGATCGATTCAATCTCCAGCAGCCGAGGTCCCTGACCACGTGTCCCAGGACCGACTTCGCCGCGAATCACCACCCCTTCACGCAGGCGATGCTTCTCCACGAAGGAACTCGACACGAAAGGATCGATCTCCTGCGCCGCGTAGTCGTTGGCTGCGGCCCGCAGGAAGCCATATCCTTTGGGATGCAATTCCAGCACGCCTTCGACTGTTCCGCTCGTGATCGCAGGGACCGCAGGGGCTGCATTCTGTTCAAACTTCGTAAGACGACGTTGCCCGCCGCCGCCCCCGCCACCGCGCTGTTTGTCGCGACGGCGATTCTTGTTGCCACGCCCACCGCTGTCTTGCCGACGCTGGCCACCTTGGTTCTGATTCTGAGCATCGCCTCCTTCACCGCGACGCCCTCCGCGTTTGCGACGACGACGACGACGTCCGCCCCCCTCCTGAGGCGCGCCATCTCCCCCATTGCCCCCAGCAGACGCCTGTCCGCCGTTGCCGCTATCGGAGCCGCCCGAGCCACCGGACTGGACCGGCGCAGGATCGTCGAGATCGGCACCGAAATCATCGTCCGCCCCCGCGACAGCGACGGCGGTTGACGTCATTTTCCCCTCAGCGGCATCCGCCGATTTAGCTGAGCGACGGGTTCGCTTTCGCTTGGGCTTGGGAGCATCTTCCGCCGCATCAGCGCTGGCGGCCTCGTCCAGACCAGCTCCGAAATCGTCGTCGGTGACAGCGGCGGTGTCCGCCTTTGCCTTGGCCGTCGACTTGCGGCGCGTCGCCGTCTTTTTCGTGGTGGTCTTCTTGGATGACGAGGAGGTACTTTTGGTTGCCATGAGCAAGTTTTCCAAACAGTGGCACGTAGCTTTCGGGGTGACTCAATTTGTGTCTGGTCGTTAATGGACTTCCCCTGGGATGCCGACCCGCAAAAAACACGAGCCAGAAAACCTTGGGGAGATGCTGGAAACCGCACACCGATTTTGAAGGCGGTCGGCCAGCATCGTGAGTCGTCAACGTGATTCGCACCCGACGAATCAGGTTCACCAGGATTCGAATCGAGCCCCGCTCAATTCGAATTTCAGCCAGAGGATTCTGACTTCCAGCGATCGAGACCATCGCAGTCATCGAACCTGGAGATTGTCGCCACCTGTCATTGCGACAGGACGGCACTCTATGCCCGGTCATGGAAACCGGAACATTTCAGGTTATGTGTCAGTGGATCAGACCACCGAAACTCGGTTCAAACCTTCACAGGTGGGGGAAGGGATCGCACTCATCCAAAAGAGCCGTCTTAGGACGCCGGATGAGACTGGCCGCGCGACCTTGCCCATCAGAACCGGGCTGTTGCAATTGTGTTCAGCATCAAGTTCAGGGGTCAATAATCGCCGTTTCCTGCCGGTGACCCAAGTGGTGATGGAAACCCGCCGGGTATGAACGAGCTTCGACACTCAAAACTCATTCCACTCCAATACCATGGAGTTACCGAATGTTTGTCGAGGGCTTCGACCCTGCAGGTAAGGATTCTCTCACAAAGTCCCGACCCGGACTCCTTGGAGATTCTTTGTTCTCAGCCATTTCAAAGTGAGGGCTGAAGAACCCGCCCCGGAAAGACCACACCGACGGAAGTCCACAGGGCGCCAGCAAGCGTTGAAGCGTCAACTACTCTGAAAATGTTAGCTTGCAGGAAGTTGATGTCAACTCCATGAATCAAATATCGGCGATCAACCCCCGAAAAGTCAACCTCGTTTTCTTTGCCACGATCGCCATTACCCGTTTGTAGCGGTTGATCAAGCTGGGACGGGTGCCCACCACACCTGCCAGCTGAACACCTCACGTCGTCAAATTCACGCTCAGGGGGATTCAATTCGCTTTCGACTCGCCACGGACAAAGTCCGCCACCCTGGTAATCGCTTCCAGCATTTTTGGCCGGTTGACCTCGTGGACATCCAGTTTCGATCCAATCTCGGGAATCATCGTCAGCGTCAATCGGCCCCCCAAATGCTGGCGAAACTCCTCCAGCCCCGAGAACAGTTCCTCTGTCTCATGCAGCACGGGATGGTCCAGCGTCAGTCCCAGACGACGCAATGTCTGCAGCACCCGGTCGGCATCGGTCATCGGCAGGCCGTGGACCAGCGCGGAGTAAACCGTGTCCACAGCGACACCAATTGCCACCGCTTCTCCATGGCGCAATTCGAACTGGGACATCACCTCGAGTTTGTGGGCCGACCAGTGACCGAAATCAAGTGGCCGGGCTTCGAGCGCCTCGAAGGGGTCCCCGCCACGGGTGATGTGATCCAAATGCAGTTCAGCCGAACGCTGGATGACCGGACCGACGACCCGCATGTCGCGCGCGGCAATCGCTCCGGCAGCCGACTCAATGCGCGCGAACTCTTTCGCATCCTTGATCATCGACACCTTGACCGCTTCGGAGAATCCACAGCGGAAATCACGGTCCGGCAATGTCTTGAGCAGGGATTGGTCATTCAGCACGCCCCAGGGGACGGCAAACGTGCCGACCCAGTTCTTTTTCGCGAACAGATTGACGCTGTTCTTCACGCCAACACCGGAATCCGCCTGAGCAAGCGTCGTCGTTGGAAGACGCACGAGCCGAATACCACGATGTGCGATCGCCGCAGCGAATCCGACGGCATCCAGGACGGCGCCGCCGCCAATGACCACGACGTAACTGCGGCGATCCAGATCGGCGGCATGCATACATTTGAGCATCCGTTCGATGACATGAATGTCGTTCTTGACCGCCTCGCCACCAGGGCAAATCTGGATATTGCCGATCAACGAGAATCGGTCCCGCTGGCATTGCGCCAGTCGACGTAGTCGGGCCTTGAGTTCGGGATTGGCGTTGGCGACAAATTCATCAACCCAGAATTGCACCTTGGGAGGTTGTTCACCGGAGCCCTGGAGCAAATCAACCAGCACCTGCTGATCCGCATCGAGCACATCGCGCGTGAAACGCAGGCGATGCACAAACGGAACCTGAAACGGGATGTCGACGTTGTACTCGGCCATGCTGCCAGTGACTGCTGGGTTCTCATTGGGGGAGAGAAGGCCGCCAATCCATCAGCTAACCTGGGTCCGTGTCACCATCCTTGACGGAATCCCTATTGTGTCGCATCAGTCGGTCAACATGCAACTGCGCAAAACACGACGCCCCTCAAAGTGAATTGAGGAGCGTCGAGGGCCAGGAGATCGAGTTGTCGAGGTCTCGCCCCATCGCTGGAGTCACTTGGGGCGAATTGTGAGAGAGTCGGAAGCGGTCGTGGTGGTGAGAGTCGACCGCTCCTGAAGTTGGACGAGAGGTCAAGTCGCCCGGTTGTTGGCTGCGTCGCGGCGATGGGCCGCTTGGCGTTGATTACTGAATGTCATCTGGGCCGTCGCAGAACTCAGCTTGGTCCCAGTAGCTGCCGCCGCTGGTCCATCCTTTGTGTCCCTGAATCCCTTCGGCCTTGTAGGACTGGCTCAGGCACGTGAAGGCCGAGCCGACGTCTTCGAGTTCGTTATTCACATTCAGAGCAACTTCGCTCAGGCCAACGATCATGCCCAGGACACAGATGGTGGCGACCAGGACCAGTTCGGCCGAGACAATGAAACCAGCTTCGTCGTTCAGGAGGTTGTTGAAAGTGTTCATCGTTGTTGTTTCCTGCAAGTAAGTGTGGGGTTGTTTGATGCAGGAGACATAAAGCAGCCCCGGTGCCAAAGGATCGAAGCGCGCTAAGTTTCTTTGACGCTCGACCATAGCAGGGTCGACGCAACACTTTGCTGTACAAGCAGGTTGTGACTTCTTCAAATTCTTTCCTCCAACCACGCCAACGTGAACATCAGCGTTCAAGCCGATGTGGTGAAACGGAAACATCGTCGAGCACGGCAACCTCGTAAGTGCCGCAAGCCCTGACATCACTGAGCGTTACCAAGAATGATGCCCAAAACCCACACGTTGCCTCCCGGCAACACGGCGTCGGGAGAAGCGGATAGGGAGTGAGTCG
>JAGQQB010000104.1 GCA_020426425.1 Planctomycetaceae bacterium
AGCCTCGGTACTCCAGGCGGTGCAGTCCCTCCAGCAGGAACTGAGTGACATCGCGAGGACCGATATAACCGACAATACCGCACATGGAGAGGCCTGCCCGGGAGACTGAGACGATGGGGAGCACACGAATGTGCCGGAACCCTACGTCAGCATTGGGATCGCGTCAATTCGTGATTTGCGGGGTGACGACGGGGGCGCCTGACAGATGGTGCTCGTGCCCGAAACTGCCAGCGTCAGTGGCGAATTGATCGTGGATTGAGGATCCAGGACGGTTGGCGACGGGCAGTCAGGTTGTCACTGAAAGTCGCCTTGCCGCGATTTGCCACAGTTGACATCGTCGCCAGCCGGGTGACGGATACGGGACAGGTTGGCTGCCTGCTTGGATTCGCCAAAGTCTCACGGAATGCAAACTCGATGTCATTGTGAACCTCTTCCCAGGCGACAATGTCGCGCGAATGCCTCCGGCTGAATCTGCCGGTCTGGTCGCGTTCGAGAGGTGGAAAGATAGGGAGGATAGTCCTGTTCGACGGAACCAGGCCGAGGCACTCTGTGAGTTCCTCAGGGGCACCGCGTTGCGACTCAATCTGGTCCTGATGGGTGGACGACAAGCACTATGCGTTCGGGTCCGCCCGCAGGTTCAAGGGAAAGAGTCCATTCATGAATCAGTTCGGCAGTCGACTGTTGATTGTCCTATGTTGCTGCGGCCTCCTAGCATCGGACTCTCAAGCTCAATTGCGGATTTTCCCTGGTCGGGCAAATGGTCCGTTTCAGAATCCGCAATCGCGTCTCCAGCAGCGGTTCACAGGTCAGGGCGATGACTCGCGGAACTCGCAACAGCAACAAACGCCCACGTTCACACCGCCCAAGGATCCCCCGCCCTCTGTCGCAGGTGTCGCCTCAAATGGAGTGTCCACAACCAGTGATACTTGGACGCTGGTGGAACAGGCAATCGACTTGACCAGTCGCCGCGAGTTGGATGCGGACAAATTTACGCCGTGGCAGATCATGCACGCTCTCGTCGCATTGCGGGGTGATCTGACACTCGTCAAGAACGGGCAGCAGGTCAACGCCGTCGAGTGGGTTTCCAAGGGGGCCCGCTTTTGGAAGACGACCGACCCGACGCTCAGAGGCAGCTACTGGTTTGAAGCAACTCCCTATGGTGGTCGGGCGCAGCCGTTCAATGGAACGCCTTATGAGTTCGAAGGGCACTCGAACCAGTTCCTGGCAATCATGGCGATGTCCAATCTCCCGCTGGACCATCAGTTCCTGGTCGCCGGCAATCGCACTCTGACCATGGCGAACATGGTTCGGCACGCCCAGATGGCGGCGAATGAGAACGAAGAGATCACCTGGACGTTGTGGTTCCTTACGCAATACCTCGATCCCGATTCTCGCTGGGTGAACGCCAAAGGCGAAAACTGGAGCATGGAACGTCTGGTACAACTGCAGATTCAGTCAGAGGTGACCAAGTCTCCGTGCGGTGGGACTCACGGTCTGTTCGCACTGGCCTACATTCGCAACTCATACCTGCAAAAGCATGGTCAGTTACGCGGCATCTGGATGTCCGCCGACATGAAGGTGCAGCAACACATCGCCATGTCCAAGGCGTTGCAGAATGCGGATGGGTCGTTCTCGACCATGCACTTCAAAGGGCGTGGGCACAGCGACGACTTCAACGAGCGGATCAAGTACTCAGGGCATCAGTTAGAATGGCTGATGATGGCTTTGCCCCACAATCGCCTGGATGAAGAATGGGTGCAGCGCGGGATTCGGGCACTGGCCCTCGATATGGTCGTCAATGCGTCGCAGCCTGCCGATTGCGGTCCGCTGTATCACTCGTTGAATGCGTTGAAGATGTATCATGACCGCGTGGCCCCCTCCCGCACACAGCAGACGCCAGAACAATTGGCGCAAACGCCTGCTGAGGCGGCTCCGCAGGTGAAAGACACGCCAATGGAGCAACCCCGGGAATTGCCCACGATTGATCCCTCGGCAGTTGCTGTGCGTCCGCTGACGCCAGAGTCGGCTCCAACGAAGCCTGAGGTAATGATTGAGCGACCGGTTCCAGAGCTACCGCAGCCAGAACTTAAGCCACCCGTCGCGATTGCACAGGCCAAGCCGAGTATCACCGAGCCCCCCAGCGCGCCATCGACGGGCGGAACGCCGCTTGTGCGTCCTTCATCTCCCATTCGTTTGAATCCGGCCGAACCTGCACTGACCGCGACGCCAACTCAGCCTCAGCGTGTTGCCGCCTTGCCAGAAGAAGACGTGTTGAAGGTGGCACCCCTTGGCCCTCGAACGCGGTCCGAAACTTCGGCGCCTGACACGGAGGATTCGCGTCCTCCATTGCCAGAAGTCGAGCGTCCAGCAGCCTCGGCGGAAATGCGTCCCACAATTGTGCCCCCTGCGGAAATTACCGCGACAGAGGCTGAACCAATCGCGGCACCGGCCAAACGGGTACGTCGCACGGATCGTCCCTTCGTTCCGTTCGCCCCAGACAAGCTGAAAGACAAGGCCACCGGCACTGCGAACGAGTTGCCAGACGACGATGGCATGATTGAAGAGCCAGCCGATGCCCCCCTCTTGGGGAGTGGGGCTGCAGAGGAGTGACGCACGCAGCGGACGAACGGTGGCCAACCGATGTGTTGCCTACTACTCGTTCGCAGGCGTGGTCGTGTTCTCCTGCATCTTCTCAAACAGGACCACATGCTGGCGGGGCAATTCGCCTTTGGTGGTCAACCAGCGCAATTGATGCTCGGGCAGCAGGGCCTCGCGTTTTACCTGTGCTTCGGACATCTTGTGGACTTCTTTGATCGGGACCTTGGGGTCTTCCTTGCGGTACTCGATGAAGGCGACGCGCCCGCCCGGCTTGAGGCTGTGCGAGATTGACTGCAGCATCTCAAACGGGAAGTCAAACTCGTGATAGACGTCGACCATGATCACCAGGTCGACGCTGTTGGGGTTGAGCTGCGGTGACTTTGTCGTTCCCAGCACCGGCTCCACGTTTGTGATCTCCAGCAGTTTGCACTTCGCCTGCAACGCGTCGAGCATCTCCTGTTGAATGTCCACCGCCAGGACGACTCCTTCGGGTCCAACTCGGCGAGCCAACATTGTGCTGATGACTCCCGACCCGGCCCCGATATCGGCGACGACCATTCCAGGCTTGAGATCCAGGAGCTTCATCAGCAGCGAGAGTCCCTCTTCCTCGTCACGCTCCGGACGTTCCAGCCAGGCGATCCCTTGATGCCCCATCACACGGGCGATCTCGCGTCCCAGATAGAACTTGCCGATGCCATTGGGATCGTGAATCTCCCGATACTCGTAGCGGTCATTTGCTGGGGCGGCAGCGACCTCGGCGGTCACCTCCTGAGCAATGGCAAGTAACGGATTGAACAGCAGACAGGTTAGTGCGAGCAGGCAGCAGGATTTCAGCACAACAGCTCTCCACGAGTAAGGACGGACATTCTGTCACGGCAGTCTAAGCGTTCCCGGTGAGGGATCAATGCGAGTTGCCGATTCGGGCTGCGATGTGCGTCTAATCAGGGAGTGAGTCAGCTGGCGACATTGCTGATTTGCGGGGCTGAATCGCGACGACGAATTGCCCCCTCGACGCCATCCACTTTGAGGCTGCACGCGCTGATGTGCCGCTCCACAGGGTTGATCTCGTCTCTCAGCGATTCCTTGTCTAGAATGCTCGCGCTGCGATCTCTCTGGGATTGTCCCTCCGGTTGATCACTCTCGCCTTCTCGGTTATGCGTCCGTCAAACTTTCTGCGCCTGAGTTGCTGCCTGCTTTGCGGGTTGGTGCTGAGCGTGCGGATTGGCAGCGCTGGCGATTGGACCGAGGCGCGGGTCACCGCGCTGGTTGAACAGTTGTCGGCGCCGGAGCATGCCGCGCGGCAGCAGGCGCGCAAGCAACTTGTGGACATCAGTTTCGAGTTGATCCCGCAACTGATTGAGATTCGCGATGAGCTGCAGGCAGAGACGGGCGTGCTCCGTGTTCGCGTGCTCGAAGACATCATGCTGGCGGACGATGGTCGGCGGGGGGAGCGGGCGGAACAGGCACTGGAGGTCCTGACCTTTGATGAGGGGCCAGTGGGGGCCGAAGCTGGCCGCGTGCTGATTCGCAATCATCAGCTGCGCGAATCACGTGCTCGGGTGGCGATTGAACGACTCGGTGGAGCGGTCACCTACCGGGATGTCGCGCGGCTGCAGGCAACCCGACCACGGTTCATGCCCGCTCAGTCACCTGGTCTGGGGGTCGGATTCGGTCCTCCGGTCGTGCCTTATGCGGTTTGGATCTTTTCAGATTGGAAGGGGAAACCCGAGGATCTCTGGCATATCCGGCGATTCGCCTATCACTCCGAACTCGTGGTGTATGTCATTCGTGGCAGTGGTGTCGAGTTGATGGATGTCCGGCCATTGGCTGCCTGGATCCCTGGCCTGGAAGTTCAGACGCGCGGGGCGGTGCTTGGGATTCAGGGAGGTCTGGATGAAGCTGGTTGCTCGATCAGCCATGTTACCAGGAATAGTCCTGCTGATCGGGCGCATCTGATGCCGGGAGACCGGATCGTGGCGCTCGATGGTGAAGAGATTCGCTCGTTCTACGATCTGGTTTTGCGATTGCAGCCCAAAGACGCGGGCGATGTGGTTGAACTCACTGTCGAGCGGGGCAGCTTGCTCGACAAGCAGACGTTTCATCAAGGAGTCAAGCTCGGTTCCTGGCGGGCCTCGAATGACGATGAGCAGGCGCCACCCCCACCGCTGTTCGCGGGGCCACAGGCGCAAAGTTACCATCTGCTGCAAGATCGCCCGCCCGCCGTCCCATTGCCCGATGTTCCAATTCGCGGATTCCTCAGATAAAGAGGTTCAGCATGCTGCCGACTCTAATGCGTTACCTTCCAGTCCTGTTGCTGGTGTCGGGAACAAAGGTCTTCGCAGGCGATCCTATCGTGGTGCGTGGGGCGGCCGTCAGCCTGCGGGACGATATCGAGGTCGCCTGTGAAGACGTCGGACTGCTGCGCGAAGTCCATGTCCGTCCTGGTGATGAAGTCGTCGCAGGTCAACTGCTCGCCCGGCTCGATACCGAGGAAGCTCAATTGCTGCTCCGCCGTGTGGAAGCGGAACTGAGTATCGCGGCGACCGCCGCCAAGAACGATCTCGCGGTACAACTCGCGAATAAGAATCATCAAGTCGCGGCAGCGGAATTGCGGCGGGCTGAGGAAACGAACGAGAAGTATCCCGGCACAGTCTCCGCGACGGAACTCGATCGTCTGCGGCTGACCGTGGATCGCACCCAGTTGGAGATCAAGCAGGCGGAACAGGAACTGCTACAAAAGCGGCAACATGTCGAATTACTCGAAGCCGATCGCGACCTCGCCCGCCACAAACTGAGTCGTCGCGAGATCCAAGCGCCAGCGTCAGGTCGTGTCACCAGGGTCGATGCCGATGCTGGCGAGCAGTTGCAACCTGGGCAATCGCTGTGCCGCATCGTCAATCTGCGACAGGTTTGGGTGCAGGGATTCGTCGCCGGAGAATTTGGTAGGACGTTGGATGGCTGCCGCGCGGTGGTGACGGTGGTTCGGCGTGACGTGCCCATTGAACTTGCAGGAGTCGTTCGCTTTTTGGATCCCGATGTGAATCCCGTCAACGGCATGGCGCGACTGTGGGTTCTGGTTGACAACGTTGACGAGCAGTTGACCCCCGGAGAATCGGTCGAGTTGCGTGTTCTGCCCGATGACCGGGAGTAGCGGGCATGTCGGCCGAGCCTCCGTTGCCGTTCCGCCGTCGGACCGATCTGATCATCGTGTCGGTCGGCTCCAGTTCGCCTCGCTGGACGGTCAAGGACCCGCTCACGCAGCGGTTCTATCAGCTGCGTCCGGCGGAACACTTCGTGCTGCAGCAACTGGATGGCAGCATCTCATTGGGCGAATTGACCCGCCGCTTCTCGCGACTCTTCGCGCCGGAGCAGGCAACCCTCGCGCAGATGATGCAGTTCGTGCAGCAGTTGTGGAGCCAGGGGTTGCTCCTGGTTGACCATCCCGCCCAGACGCAGGGGCTGGTCGCCTCGGTTCAGAAAGAGCGCGGCCGCTGGTGGGAGCTGGTGTCAAATCCGCTCGTGATTCGCTTCCGCGGCATCGATCCCGATGCCTTCCTCACCGCCTCGCTGCCGCTCGTCTCCTGGGTGTTGACGTGGCCAGTGCTGATCCTGCTTTCGCTTTTCTTGCTGGCCAGTGTACAGATTGGACTGTCGCAGTTGCCTCAGATGCTGCGAGAACTTGGCACGGTCACGCTGACTGGTTCGGCACTGGTGTCGCTGCTGTTGCTCGTGGCGGGGATCAAGGTCTGTCATGAACTGGGACATGCCTTCGTCTGCAAACGGCTGGGGGGCGAATGCCGGGAGCTTGGCGTGATGCTGCTCGCCGGAACACCCTGTCTGTACTGCAACGTCTCTGATGCGTGGCTGCTCCCCAATCGTTGGAAGCGTGCCGCGATTGGCGCGGCGGGGATGGGCGTGGAACTGGTCATCGCCGCCATCGCCACTTGGGTTTGGAGTGCGTCGCGTCCGGGGCTGGTCCACGCACTCGCGCTGCAGACGTTGCTGCTCTGCTCTGTGAACACGCTGCTG
Organism: Planctomycetaceae bacterium; assembly: GCA_020426425.1. Classification (GTDB taxonomy): domain Bacteria; phylum Planctomycetota; class Planctomycetia; order Planctomycetales; family Planctomycetaceae; genus JACKHO01. The sequence goes on from JAGQQB010000104.1 coordinate 6,628, forward strand.
CTCAATGGCAATCCCCTGCTCCGCTACGATGGCTACTACATCCTCACCGACCTGCTCGACTTTCCGAATCTGCGTCCGCGCGCGCTTTCGCTGCTGGAGAATCTGTTCACGCGATTGATCTTGGGGTACCGCCGCTGGCAGCCGGAATTGTCGCCGTTGTCGACGCTGGCATTGCTGCTGTACGGGCTGGCCTCATGGCTGTATTTGTGGTTTGTGTTGATCATGATTACGTGGGCTGCCTATCGCTGGTTGCAGCCGCAGGGGCTGGGAGGCATCGCCCTCATGGGCGGTGCGGTACTGCTCGGTGGACGCCTGTGGTCACTGACTCATCGTAGTGGCACGCTGTTGAAACAGGCATGGGGGGCCGATTCAGCACTGGAAGCTGCGACGCCGCAAGCAGCGGGAGCGGCGCGTCTGTCCTGGTCCCGTATCCGCGCAGTGATCGGGACAGCGCTGGCGGCCTTGGGATTGATCGCCCTGCCCTGGTTTCCCTGGCCCCGTGTGGTGCAGGTGCCCGCCCGGCTGATCCCAGCGCAAGAGCGTTCGGTCACCGTGACGGTCCCCGGTCAATTGAGTCGTCCAGGGAGATCCAATGTTGCCATGGGCCAGCCAGTGGCGGCGAACGAATCGCTCTGGACTTTGGAGAATCCAGAACTGCGACGGCAAGAATTGGAACTCCAGGCGGCCATTGCACAAGAGTCGATTCAGCTGAAAACGCTGCAGCAGCGTTTGGGCCAGTCGCCTGAACTCGCGACATTAGTCTCGCTGGCTGAGTCGCGGCTCGATGATGCGCGGCGGCAACTGCAGAGTCATCAGGAACAGGCCGCGCGACTTCGGCTCGTTGCGCCGCTTTCCGGAAGACTGGAGTCGGGATCGGTCCGGGCATCGCTGGGGCTGGATGGTCGTTGGCGGCGTACCGCAGTCGTTGACACGAACACCGATGTGCTCTGGCTCGACGCTGGTACGGAAGCGGCTCGAATCGTCTCCACCGATTCGGCCGCCTTGCTCTACGTGCCGCAGACACGATTGTCGGCCATCCGTCCGGGGCAAATTGTCCGGCTGACTTTTCCCGAACTCGGCGGAGGAATCGTCTCCGGTCAGATTGCGGAGATCGCCGCCCAGCCACTGCACGAGGTCCCTGAGACGTTGTTGTTTGATCGCCGACTCAGCGTCATTCGCGATGGCGAGCGGTTGCGATTCGAGCCTCCGGTGCATGAGGTCCGTGTCGACATCTTCTCGGGCGCCGAGCCGCTGCGCTGGCAGCAGCAACTCGGAACAGCACGCCTGATGCTCGGGCAAGATCCCGTCTGGCGACATGTGCGACGCCTGTTGCGCGAGGCTTTCTGGTAGGATTTGATCGCACATATAGCCGACCAGTGCGGTTTAATATTGGCGAATGGGAACCCCAAGTGTTGCACGATTTTCCGAATCGTGCCAAGTCGCGCTGGGGACAACAGAGCGCCAGGACAAGATCGTCGATCAGACTGGACTCGATTAGACTCGGAGCGTCGGACGACACTGTTTCGAACCGAACACAACGTTGTCAGACCGGGAGGGCTCCACTTCCCCATGAATCAGCCTCAGCCAAAGTGGAAGCGTCGCTGGCGGTTTGTCCTCATCGGCTGCACGCTGCTCGCCCTGGTATTGGGTAGTGTCCAGTACGGTTTGCGGCGGGCTGCCGTCCAGCGATACATCGCTCGGCTCTCTGTGACGGAAGATGTCTACATTCGCTATTACCAACGTGGCTGGGGAGGTTGGTTGCCGAATTCGCTGCATCGCGCAATCGCCCGTCGCTGGCAGCGCAAGGAACTGGTGGAACTCCACCTGTCGGCAAGCGGGGCGGCGCGGGAACTGCTGGCGGAACTCCCTTTACTGACCGATCTGCTGTACCTCGATCTCAGCAATGCGGGAATTCTGGACGAGGATCTGCCGATCCTGCTGCGATGTCCGCAACTGACGCATCTGCGACTGGATGGAAATCCAGTGACCGACGCCGGAATACAGCAACTGGCGGCACATCCGAATTTGAAGTATGTCAGCGCCGTCTGCGATCAGGTGACAATGGTGGGGGTGCAGCGATTGGCTGCTGCAATGGGGCGACCGGAAGTATTGGAAGGACATGCCTTCTCGCTGATGAATCACCATGCCGCAGGTCGCGTGCACCTGGCGACCACCAACGGCTCAGCCTGGACAATTCCGACCGACCTCAGCGTCTGGACCACCCTGGCGGCGCCCATGTCGCTGCAGGATCTGGCCCACCTCGATAAACTCGTGAGTCTGCGGTCTGTATCCTTTGTCGCAGCGGTTGATCCCGAGGTGCTGCATCTGCTGGAAGATCTGCCCGAGCTGAGGCGTCTGCATCTGTCGTATCTGCGCGATGATCCCGCCGCCCTGAGAAACGTGGCGCGGCTGATTCAGCTTGAGCACTTCTCCTTCCATTCCGAGGACGACTTTGCGGGTCAGTTCGATCAGCTGCAGGCGTTGACCCGACTGCGTACTCTGAGCGTCAGCTTGCGGAACGCGGAGGTGATGGATGAGGTCGACTGGCTTCGCTCGCTGTCGACGTTGAAATACTTGACGCTCAAGCTGGAGATGGCCGCGCTGGACGAGCGATCGGTCGAACGCACAGGGCAGGTGCGTGCCGAGTGGGACGAACTTGGAAGAGCCGTCTCTCAGCTTTCCGAGCTGAGTGGCATGACGCTCGCAGGCGGCGCTGCCGACGCTGCGCTCCCCGGACTGGCCGACATGCGGCAACTCACAAAGCTGCAACTCAGGACAGATTCCCTCTCGCCCGAGGCCGTTGACGCACTGCGGAATCTGACCACACTGAAGGCACTGACGTTGTACCTGTCGACTGCGCCAACGCCAGCGTTCGTCGAGATGCTCGGCAGTCATCCCGGTTTGGAACAGATACGCATCGAGTGTCCAACGGATCGCACCCTCGACTGGTCCGCAGTACGCAGCAAAGGACGTGGCGCGAAACTCGATCTGCGATAGCGTCGAATAGTCGTGGATCGCTCCGCGATCCAACGCCTTGAGGGGGCAGGGATCAGGGGGCCGGGGTCGGCAATCCTCCGTCTTCGATCCTCAATCAAATCGCCACCGGCGCTGGCAGCGTCCGGCACGGGCACCATCTGTCAGATACACGCCGCCCTTGAGGTCGTCCGAAACTGCTGGTCCCTGATCGCCTGAGGATGCTTGCGTCTGGCTTCATCTCACCGGCTCGCCATTTGTGACGCGGGTGCCCTCTTCACAACAGGCGTGGCGGGCCAGGCGACGTAACCATGCTGTTGTTCGTCACCGATCTGGCGCCGTGAAGGCGAAAGATACCGAGGGCATTCAGGATTATCGAATAGATCGCGGCGGCCCCACACCTGGGCCAGGGAATCCTGATATAGCAGTGTCCATTCATTCTGATGCGTCTG
>JAGQQB010000105.1 GCA_020426425.1 Planctomycetaceae bacterium
TGCTCATCTGCGGGCGGAGCAGGAACGACAGGGGCAGGAGCCATTCGCGAACCCTCGGAACACCACCGCCGGGGCGCTCAAGCTGCTCGATCCCCGTTTGTGTCTGGCGAGGAAGGTTCGGTTTTACGCACACGGACTCGGAGCGGCGACTGGAGTTTCCCTGTCGACGCACGGTGAGTTTCTGCATCAGTTGCGGGAGTACCGCATCCCGACGACTCCGCTCGTACAGACCGCGCGCGGCCTCGATGCCACGCTCGCGCTCTGCCAACGCATGATGGAGGACCTTGGCTCGCTCGATGTCGAAGTCGATGGGCTGGTGCTCAAGCTCAATGACATCCCGCTAAGGGAAACACTGGGCAGCACGTCGAAGAGCCCCCGCTGGATCATCGCCTACAAGTGGGAACGGTACGAAGCAATCACGCAGGTGAACTCGATCGAAGTGCAGGTGGGCAAGACCGGCACGCTCACGCCAGTGGCCAATCTGGCCCCGGTCGAGATCGCCGGGACCACGGTGTCGCGGGCGAGTCTGCACAATCGCGATGAACTTGAGCGACTTGGGGTGATGGTGGGCGACTGGGTCGTGGTCGAGAAGGCGGGGAAGATCATTCCGCATGTACTCCGCGTGGAGGAGCATCGCCGTACTGGAGAAGAGATTGCGTTCCCATTTCCGGATCGCTGCCCGGAATGTGATGGCCCGGTTCAACAGGATGCGGGTGGGGTGTATGTTCGGTGCTTGAATCCTCAATGCCCCGCTCAACTGCGGGAAGGGTTGCGGTTCTTTGCGTCGCGGCAGGCAATGGACATTGAAGGGCTGGGGATCAAGTTGATCGAGCAACTGCTTGCGGCTGGCTTTCTCACGAGCTTTGCCGATTTGTACCGGCTACGGGACCGACGTGAGGAACTGCTGCAACTCGACCGGATGGGCGTGCGGTCCGTCGACAATCTGCTCGCGGGCATCGAGGCGAGCAAGCAGCAACCGTTGTGGCGGCTGCTGACGGCACTCAATATTCGTCATGTTGGCACAAGTAACGCCCGGATTCTGGCCAACGAGTTTGGCACGCTGGACGCGATCGCCGCGCAGCCGGTCGAGCGACTGGCGGAGGTCAACGAGGTCGGACCCGTCATTGCACAGTCGGTGTACGACTACCTGCATTCGGCAAACGGACTGTCGCTGGTCAACGATCTGCGCGAGTGCGGACTCAACTTCGGCACGCCGCTGCCAGAACCGAGCGAACAGGCACCGGGCGACGCCACTGCAAACGATAAACCACTGGCTGGAAAGACAGTCGTCGTCACCGGGACGCTGACGCAGTTCACGCGAGACAGCATCAAGGAATTGATTCTGAACCTCGGCGGGAAAGCATCTGGGAGTGTGTCGAGCAAGACCGACTTCGTGGTCGCCGGTGAGAAAGCGGGGAGCAAGCTGGAGAAGGCTCGCGAACTGGGCGTGGAAGTGTTGACGGAACAGGAGTTCCTGGAACTGGTGGAGCGGAACAAGCGCCCCGATGTGGAGCAGACCGATGCATAATCTTGTATGGATTCTGTGTGGCGGCTGCGTGCTGCTCGGCTCGCCCGTGCAGGCGGGCGAGTTTCCTGCGGCGGGGTTTCGCCGTCAGGTCGTGGAGGCGACGCATCGTTTCGAGGGGACAGGTTCGACCGCCACTGCATTCCTCGTGACGGATTCGTCCGGTGATGAACCGGTCGATGCAGAGGCGACCGAGGCAACGAAGTCGCCCATCTATCTGATCACAGCGGCGCATGTCGTCGAGAAGATGCAGGGTGAGTCGGCGAAATTGCTTCTCAGAAAGGTCGTGGAGGGCGTCACTTCGCGACAACCGATCGAGGTCCGCATCCGCGATGGCGACCGCTCTCTGTGGAAAAAACACCCCGAGCATGATGTCGCTGTTTTGAGCTTTGAGGGTCCGCGCGAGGATGTACATCCTCTACCGGTGACCGCGCTGGCTGACTGGGAGGTCTGGGAGAAGGGTGGATGGGAGCCGGGAAGTCTGTTGTGGAGCGTCGGCTATCCTCACGCAGGGCAATTCGATCCGGAGCCTTCGTCCTATCCACTGGTACGTTTGGGATGCCTGGCGACGCATCCTGCGACGACAACACCTCAGCGACCGCTGTTCCTGGCTGAATACAACACGTTCGAGGGGGACAGCGGCGGTCCTGTCGTTGCCGGATCAGGCGATGAACGACACCCCGGCTGGATTCTAGGCTTGGTCCACGGACAACACTTCCTCAACGAAACGTACCGCTTGCGGTATGAAGAGGGGACGATTCGGAAGCGATTGGGCTGCGCCATCACGATCGCCTCACCGGTGATTCTCGAGACGATGGACATGCTAGATGCGGCCAGAGCTGTTCCAGAGGCGGAACGCCCCCCAACAAATTGAGTCGCCTGACCCGAAGACGGTTCCAGGGAAACGTGACGAATGAGACCGATGCGGGAACGTCTGCGTGCCACGAGATGCCTCTTGTGACGTTCTCCCGGCGTTTGGTAGATTTCCCGCGACGATTTCGTGTTGAGTGACTCAAAGATCAGAACGGTCACACTCCCGCAACAACGGGATCGCACACAGTTGCAGGATGGATCGCATGGATGCGAACGAACGAGAACTGACCGGACTCCGCTGGTGGCTGTGCTGCCTGGGCGGCTTGGTGCCGGCGGTCCTGGCGGCAGTGGGCACGGAATCGGCCCCTGCAGCGCGGCCAGTCGTCGCGGCGGAGCAGGCGAGCTTGTCGTTCGCTCAGTATGCGGTGAATCATCGCGAAATCCCAGCCGTCGCCCGGTTTGATGTCCACTTCGATTTCGCCAACGTGGGTAGCAGTCCCGTTGAGATCGTCGAACTCAAGCCAAGCTGTGGCTGTCTCACTCCGCGGCTCTTTGATGAGCAGGTGTCGTTCCGCCCGGGTGAACAGGGACGCTTCTACGTCTCGGTCGGGACAGCCACGGAAGATCCCGGACCGCATGACTACTCGGTGACGGTGAAATACAACGATGGCGCGCCTCGGGAAGAGGTCGTTCGCTTCCAGCTCGAAATCCCCCAACAGAAGGTGTTGGTTGAGCCGACCCAGTTGCTGGTGTACCAGTTGGACGAGCAGCCGCAAACCCGTCAGGTCATCGTCACCGATGCGCGTGGCGGTGATCTGAGCATCACCGGCGCCGAACTCTCATCGTCACTGCAGGGAGTCAACGTAACGGTGGAGCCCCGTGTAAAGTCGCCCGAGGGCTTCTGGCAGACGCCAATTCGAATTGATGTCGCCGAAGATGTTCCGCCCAGTCGTCAACTTGCCTCGCTACGACTGAGAACAAACGACCCCGAATACGAACAGATCCTTGTCTCCGTCATGATCGACGGGCGTAAGCCAACCATTCAGCCGGTCAAGGCAGAGCAGCGTCGCTCGACCGCGCCCCCGTTACCATGAGGACCCGTGTTCGTCCTGACGGTCGTCTTGCTCGGCTCGTAGCGCGTCGCGTTCTTCCCGGGTGACTTCCAGATCGAACATCAAATACTTGATATCCAACCGCAGCTGAGCCAGTGCTTCCTGCACAAGATTAAGAATGCGGCGGCGACGTTTCACGCACTCAACCACCTGCGCATAGGAGTCCCGCAGATCAAGAAACTGTTCCTCCGGTAGTGCCGCGATCTTCTTGCCAAGTTCGAGCAACTCGCGAGGCAGTTCGTCCGTGGAACTCTCGGCAAAGCGGGCGGAAGGTTGCATGGGAATCCAGGGGGCGGAATAGAGCAAGGGCGCAATACGTAAGTAAGTCCCCTGATGTTGCCAAATCACCACAAAGACTCGCAAGTCACTTGAGCCAAACTTTGCCTTCACATCAGCTTCATTAAATCTATGGTCCACCTGCATCGTTTGTTGCGAATGCGCCGAATACGCAGATTGCGCAGCGTGTTGATGCTTGGCTGCATCGCGCCCGCAATTGCGTGTGGGCATTGGCTGCTGGCGGAAGTTGCAGACGCAGCGGAACCGACGACTGTCCGGCACGAGTTCGAGGCGGAACAACCCTCCTGGCAGGTTCTGGATCGTAAGACCAAAGATGTACTCACTGTTCAGTTTCGTAGCGGCATTGACCATCGCAGCGGGCAGTTTTGCGAGCAGTTGGAGTTCCTTTCCGCCCAACCAATAGCGGATTGCCGGATCGAGCATCCTCTGCCCAGATCGCGCGTCTTTGATGAGTTAACCCTGTCGGTCTGGGTCCGCAGCAATTGCCCCAACCTTCGTGTCGCTCTGCGTTTGCTGTTTCCGCATCAGATCGATCCTCGCACGGGGCAACCGCTGGTTCTGGAACTCGCGGGGCAGCGATACACGCAGGTCAAGCAGTGGGAGCAGCTCCGCTGTCAGCCAACCGCCGAGTTGCTCCAGCAGCGGCTCATTCGGGCGCGAGAGGAATTGTCCAACGGAGTGCGACCCGTCGAAATTGATGCACGCGACGCGCTGGTGACGGACCTCATCGTGCAGTTCGATGCTCCTCCGTATGCGGCTGCGCTGTTGATTGACGATCTTGAGTTTGGCCCGATCGTCGCGCCATCCCTGCAGTTGGCCCGAGTGTTACCGGTCTCGGCTGAGCAACCGGAAGTGGCACCAGTGAAGTTGGAGATTGGCGACCGCATCACCCGCGATGGGACACCGTTCTTTCCATTGTTTACACTGCATCATGGCGAAGAGCTCGATCGAATCGCGAATCTAGGTGTCAACATGGTCTGGATTCCCGACTACACGGATCAGGAGTTGCTGACGGGGCTGGTGAAGCACCAACTTGGTGCGATCGCGACGCCGCCGCATCCGTCCCGCGAACAACTTGCGGAACAATCTGCAGCGTTGCCGCCGTTTGCGAACTGGACGACGCCCGTCTGGGCCTGGATGCTGGGGATTGAGATTCCCGAACAGGAACTTCCGTTTATCGAGCGTTGGGCGGAGCAGATCCAGGATGCAGATCGGGAGTTCCGCCGACCGCTCATCGGGGAAGTGCTGCGGAATCAGCGGGCGTTTCACCGGAACATTACGTTCCTGGGCAGTACGCGAATTCCAATGCAAACTGGCGTCTCGCCGCTGGCAGCGCTCAAACGGGCACAGCGACATCGCGCGCTGGCATTGCCCGGCAAGGCGACATTCTCGTTCGTCGCGACCGAGCCAACTCCGCAGATTGTCGATAGTCAGCCGGCGAATCGACCATTCCCGGCTCTGGAGCCGGAACAGATTCTGATGCAGTCGTTCGCCGCTATCGCGGCGGGGTATCGCGGACTCGGATTCTGGAAGCAGTATTCACTCGATGATCCAGCGCCGGGTATGTCCGAACGGGAACATGCGATGCGACTGGTCTGCATTCAGGCGAGGTTGCTGGAGTCCTTCTTTGCCAACGGCCGGATCGTCGATGAAGTGACTGTCCAGATTGGCAACGACGACGAGTCGCCCGGTCGTGGAGGACTGGCTGGGAACAATCCTTTCGCCAGTCGCTGGGATCCGAAAATTCTGACGACCGGGGCGGTCGTGAATCCCGCCAACGAGATGCAGGATCTGAAAGCCTTCGTGTTGCACAGTGATGTCGGTGTGGTGATCCTGCCGATGTGGCTTGAAGAGCACGCCCAGTTCGTCCCCGGTCCGCGCGCAGCCCGCGATGTCCGCATGCTCTTCAAAGGAGATGCGACCGAGGCGTGGGAAGTGACCACCACCGGCATCACCTCGCAGTTGCAACTCAACCGCATCGCGGGGGGCACGGAAGTGCATCTGCGGGAATTCGATCAGCATTCAGTGATTGTCGTAACCCACAGCCAGGCGGCACTCGATGAGTTGCGGCAAAAGTCGCGACAGTTTCGCGGCGAAGCGGCTCGATCATGGCTCGCCATGGCCGAAGCGAAGTTGCGACGGACAGCCGATGTGCATGCCCGGCTTGCGCAACTCAATGCGCCCCGCGTTAGTCAGGGAGACCAACTGTTGCAAAGTTCGCAGGCACTGCTCGATCGTGCCCGGGAACAACTGCAGCGGGAAGACTACGACTCAGTCCGACGCGACAGTCAGCGTGCGTTGCAGTATCTACGCAAGCTGCAGAGAGACCATTGGGAACATGCGGTCGCAACGCTGTCGAGCCCGCAGGCATCGCCGTATACATGTTGCTTTCAGACGCTCCCGGCCCACTGGGAACTGCTCGCCGAGATTGGTCGGCGGGCGAATCCAGAGGGAAATCTGCTTCCTACCGGAGATTTTGAGAGTCAGCAGGAATTCGTTGCAGCAAATTGGGTGATCGAAACACCAACACCAGCAGCAGGGCTGACGCTGGGACGCGTCAGCCTTGACCCTGTCGGGATTGAAGGCCGATCTGCATTGGCGTTCGATACGCCGTACGCGGCGAATGCATCTGCAAGTCGAACCGGTCGCGCGGTCCCAATCCCCGAACCAGCACCACTGTTGGTGCATACACCGGACCTCCCCGTGCGGGATGGAGACATCGTGCTGATCAGCGGTCAGGTCCGCATTCCTCAGCCATTGCAGGTTTCCGAGCAGGGACTGCTGATCTACGACTCTCTGCGAGGTGTGGCTGGCGCGATGGAATGGCAGCAGCAGACCTCCGGCTGGCAACCGTTTCGCATGATCCGTGAAATGCCGCGCGATGGCTCGCTGAATCTCGCAATCGAATTCCGTGCCCGTGGCCGTGTGGAACTCGACGACTTGCGCGTGCTGCGCCTGCCCCGGTCCTCTGCGGCCGGTGAATAAGATAACGTGACCGCCGCTGCTCCCATTCCAACCGCATTCTCGATGCACGCACTCCGGATCGAGCAGGTAGGCGTTTTTTGCCGAGCCCGCTTTGCATCCAGGTTGACGCATCTATTACTATCAGTGGTCATTGATGAACGGTCCTTAATGGGACACTGTTTCGCCCTGTGTGTTTCCATCGCATCCCCTGCCCCAAGGAGTGACAACTTGTCCGCCAACCAAACCTCACGTCGTGATTTCCTGAAGCGGTCCACGCTGGCCGCTGCCGCTGGCGCAGTGATGCCGTATTGGTTTCAGAAGCCGGGACTCACACTGGCCGAAGCCGCCGCGAAGAGTCCGAACGAGCGGTTGACCATTGGCTGCGTGGGGACGGGCAGTCGTTGGGGCCAGGACCCGTTCCGCATGAGCAACTACGGCGACTTTGTCGCGCTGTGCGATGCCGATGCGAACCATCTCGCTGCCGCCAAGAAGAAGACGGAAGGCAAGCAGGGAACCGATAAAGAGATCGCCACGCACGAGGACTACCGCAAAGTGCTCGAACGGGACGACATCGACACGATTGTCTGCGTCACCACCGATCACTGGCACAGCAAGGTCGTCATTGAGGCGATGCAGGCGGGCAAGGATGTTTACTGCGAGAAGCCGCTCACGTTGACGATTCACGAAGGGAAGCAGATCATCAAGGTGCTGGAAGAAACCAACCGCGTGTTCCAGGTGGGAACGCAGCAGCGGACCGAAATGGGGCGCCGCTTCCTGCAGGCGATCGCCATGATCCGTGATGGCCGTATCGGTGATGTGCAGAAGGTCACGTGCGATATTGGTGGTTCATCGGACAGTGGCCCCATCCCCGTCGCTGATGTTCCGAAAGGTCTCAACTGGGACTTGTGGCTCGGGCAGGCGCCGCTGGTTGACTATCGCTATGTCGAAGGTGGTCGCTGGGGGAAGACTCGGTGCCATTACGAGTTCCGCTGGTGGTATGAGTACTCCGGCGGCAAGATGACCGACTGGGGGGCGCACCATGTCGACATCGCGCAGTGGGCCATCGGGCAGAATGGTCCCGGTCAAGGGCCGGTCAAGGTGACGCCCATCATGCATGAGCATCCAGTGCCGTTCAAAGATGGCATGCCGACGATGGATGATCGTTACAACGCCGCGACGAAGTTCGACGTACAGGTCGATTTCCTGAACGGAGTCGAAATGCATATCGTCAGTAATTCCGAGACCGGCAACGGCATTCTGTTCGAGGGAACCAAGGGCCGCTTCCACGTTTCTCGCGGCAATCTGCGGGGCAAGCCGGCCGAAGATCTCGCAGCGAATCCATTGCCCGAAGGAGCACTGGAAGCGGTCTACGGAGGTCCGCTGGCGGAGAACCATCAGGCGAATTTCGTGGACTGCATTAAGACCCGCAGCAAGCCGGTCTCCGATGTCTGGACCCACCACAAGGCGATGTGTACCTGCCATCTGGCCAACATCGCTATCCGGCTCGACCGCACGCTCGAATGGGACGCGGAGAAGGAAATGGTCACCAACGACGAGCAGGCCCGCGGCATGCAGGCGCGCGAACAGCGGAAGGGATACGAAATCAACGTGAACGTGTAGTCGCTGGCGTTGATGTTGGTTCGAATGTCGCAGGGCGGTCTTCCAGGGGGCCGCCCTGTTGGCTTGGATGCCTACCGTGCGAACACGGAATCCCACAAGCAAACGACGATCTGCGGCCCCAATTCTGCAGGCCGCGGCTGCGTACCAACGCAGACTCGAGACGATCGGTTTCACTCGTCTCCTACCGTCCAGCGATGGCTTCCAGACGCATGATAATGGCCGCTTGCAGCATGCCGCAGACGACGAACGTGACGTAGTAGATGGGCGAGACCTGTGCGAAGGCAGTATTATCTTCGCGGACCAACAGCATCAGCAAAGCGGCGGTGGGGGCAAGCACGCCCCACAGGATGACCATGAGACCGAGTGCCAGTGCAAGCGCTCCGTGACGGACGATCAACGTGCAGAGCAGGGTAAGGTGACACAGCACCAGGTAAATGCCCAGAGTGATCACGACGGGCGGATCGGCGAATACTCCCCAGCCTTCACTGAATACGTCTCCCGCGAAGCCGAACGGAATGGCGAGCAGGAACAGTGGCAGTGCGCCGAGCAGGCAGCCAAGCAGTTTCTCCGTCACGATCCTGAGGAGTGATTGCGGCAACATGAGCAGATTGCCGAGCGTGCCCTGCTTGATTTCGACGTCGAACATCTTTGAGCAACAGTACAACAGGTCGAGCGCCGCGAAGCCGAACAACATCAGGAAGATCACAACAAACGGCCTCGTCAACGCGAGTTGCTCCACGAACTCTGACCGCCACCAGACGATCAGCCCCATGCCCAACGCGGACAGCAGTTTCACGATCCAGCCGAGATAGCCGCCGCCGAGGAAGTGGAACTCCTTCCAGATGATCGCCGAGCGCCAGGGACGCGAGACGAATTGAAACCAACGTTGCCGTGGTCGGGGGACCGGTTCGAGCCGGGGGGCGTCGATGACATCGGCATCCCAGACGAGTTTCCGGAAGATGTTCCAGGACATCGCGAAACAGCAGCAGCCAAACAGCAGACTGTATGTCGCCTGCCCGCCCCACACACCGGTCTTTGAATTGGACTCGAGAATCGTCTGAAGTCGATGCACGATCGACCAGGACGTGTAGAACTCCTTGAGCGCATTAATGCGGGCCTGAACGACCGGGCTGAGGGCGTAGCTCTTCGGCAGCAGTTGGGCGTAGGCATCAATGACGGGGATCAGCCCGAAGACCAGGAACAAGAGCACCAGGGTGATCGCGACCGCCTGCGGCGTGCGGCGGGAGCAGACGGAGCCGACCAGCGCGAGATTCGCCACCAGAAACAGATACATCGCCAGCGCGATGTAGGCCGCGATAATCTGGCTGACGGTGATGCCGCCCAGCGTCAGCGCGAGCAGTGAAAATGGCAGCTGGACCGCGAGCAGGAGCCAGGCTGAGAGGAGCCGGTTCGTCGATTTGCCGAGCAGGATCGAAAAGGGGGAGAGGTCGGCCAGCAGCAGCAGGCCGAGCGTTCCTTCTTCGCGTTCTTCCGAGATTGCCGAAGCAAAGTGTCCCAGACCGGCGAGTGTGATCAGGATCACACCCAGTACGGCGATCTGACGGAAGAACTGGAGCCCAGGCGCCGAACTGGGAGTCTCGGCCGCGTGCGCCACGATGAGCATGACCAGGATCAGCAGCACGCTTGCGATCCGCAGCATGTGCGGTCCGCGTCGTTGCGCGTCGGCTCGAATGGAGCGTTGCAGCAATGCCAGTGTGC
>JAGQQB010000106.1 GCA_020426425.1 Planctomycetaceae bacterium
CCCGACGGCATACTTTCCTGATACTCAATCGCCCGCAGCAATCGTGTCTGCGTCCCCATTGGCAGTTGAGCAATTTCGTCCAGATACACAGTTCCCGATCCGGCGGACCGCAGAATTCCGGGCTGCGCATTCTCACCGGAACTGCCAAACAGTTCCGCTTCCAACAACTCAATCGGTCGGGTTCCACAGTTCACCGCCAGGAATTTGTCCTCGCGTTTGGGACCACTGGAGTGGATCGCCCGAGCGAACAGTTCCTTCCCGGTCCCGGTCTCCCCCACCAGCAACACATTCGAGTGTGTGACGGAAATCTTCTTGATCGATTCGAGCAACGCCTTGAGGGGATCGCTGGAACCGACGATTTGATGGAATCGGCTCGGCTGCGAAAGTTCGCGACGCAGCATCTGGTTTTCCAGATACACCTCGCGATACTTGAACACGCGCTGCAGTTTGTGCGACAGGTCGTCGAACAGCACCGGCTTCGTGAGATAGTCAAACGCCCCGGCCTTGAAGGCATCTACCGCCGTCTCGACCGTCGCATACGCCGTGATGATCAGCACGAACAGCGAAGGGTTGAGCTTGTGCAGCCGCTTCATTAGCTGAATGCCATCGCCATCGGGGAGCTGGATGTCGCAGATGGCCACATGAAAGTCCTGCTTGCGGCACAGCAGCAGCGCTTCATCCACCGTTTTGGCCCCGACCACTTCGTAGCCTTCAGAGGCCAGAAATTCGGACAGGGTGTTGCGAATAATCTCCTCGTCCTCAACGATGAGTACGTGGTACTTGGGAGATGTATCGGACACGGATCGCCTGGAGCTAGTAGGATGCGGAACTGTGCCGCCTGCGACAACCGGGAGAGGTTACGGCGTGCGACGAAGCGACACGGAAAAACTCAATTGTAGGGACCGAGTGTGTTGATACCAGCGTCACCGCCAGGAGAAATGGCCCCGGATGTAATCTGCCTCACAGACGATGGTTGCCACTGGACTGCAGACTGTGTCACATACGCAATCCTCTCAACGTCCAGGAGTCCGATTGATGTCGACAACGCCGACCACCACGACCACGGAAGCCAGTGTTCGATCCCGCTACGCCGCCGCTTCGCAGCAGGCAGAGGCAGCGCTCTGTTGCCCTGTCGAGTATGCCCCCGATCTGCTGCAGAACATCCCCGCAGAGATCCTCGAAAAGGACTACGGCTGTGGCGATCCTTCGCCCTATGTGAAGCCGGGCGACACGGTGCTTGATCTGGGCTCCGGCGGCGGAAAATTGTGTTACATCGCCGCTCAAATCGTGGGAACCCAGGGCAAAGTGATTGGTATCGACTGCAATCCTCCGATGCTCGCACTGGCCCGCAAGTATCAGGAAGAAATGGCGCAGCGGCTCGGGTTCGCGAACACCGAGTTCCGCTCCGGCATGATTCAGGACCTTGGACTCGATCTGGAATTGCTGGCGAACGAACTCGAAGCACTCGACGCGACGGGGACTGATCGCATTCTGCAACAACGCGACATTGAACACCAACTGCGAACGGAGCGACCATTAATCGAATCGAACAGCGTCGACTGCATCGTCTCAAACTGTGTGTTGAATCTCGTTCGGAACGAAGACCGGCAACAGTTGTTTCGGGAGATGTTCCGCGTGCTCAAACGGGGCGGTCGGGTCGCCATCAGCGATATCGTGTCCGATGAGCCAGTCCCGGCAGCGCTGCAGGCCGACGCACACTTGTGGTCGGGTTGCATCTCAGGCGCGTGGCAAGAGGGTGAGTTCTTGAACGAGTTCGCCCGTGCGGGTTTTCACGGAATGAACATCGTGAAGTATCAGGCGGAGCCGTGGCAGACCGTGGCCGGAATTGAGTTCCGCTCAATGACCGTGGTCGCCTACAAAGGCAAAGAGGGGCCCTGCCTGGAGCGGAATCAGGCGGTCATCTACCAGGGGCCGTTCCATGCAGTTGAAGACGACGATGGTCATCGTTTCGAGCGGGGCGTGCGCACCGCCGTGTGCGACAACTTGTATCAGTTGTTGCAGCAGTCTCCATACGCCAACCAGTTCCTGCCAATTCCGCCGCGCATTGAGATTCCACTCGCACAGGCGCGCCTCTGCAACTGTAACGGGCGCATCCGTCTACCGCGTGAGACCAAGGGAAGTGGTTACGATCTTACGCAGCTGATCGCGTCCGAAGCCTGTTGTGGCGGCACTGATTGTTGTTGAGCGCTGCGGGTCGATTTCGCTCACTTCACTGGATCGCGTTCGACTACACTCACGTGATGACACGACGCCCACCACCTCCGCCTCCGGTTCACTGGTGCCGCTTCGCCGCAGCCGGACTGACTGCTGTCGGCATGTCCATCGCCGCAGCAGTTGTCTCCTTACGGGTGACTGATCCTGAGGTGGGAATCACTGCTTGGATCGCGGTGGCCGTTGTGGGGACAGCGGCCGTCATCAGTGCGGCGGTTTCGGAAGGGCCGCCCCGACCACCACGCGACCATGATGCCGACGATCCTCCAGCAGCGTAATCCCATTGTCGTGGATCGCTGCGATTGATGCCTGGTGTCAACATTGACCCTCTGAATTCCCTGCACAGACTGCAGCGCACTCAAACCCCAATTCAACGGAATTCTGCTGTCCCTGGTTCTGGTCAAATGGCAACGCCTTCACGATACTGGCTGATCACCCATTGATCTGCCAGCAAGCGCATGACCGTTCCTGAATCCAATACCGCCACGCCGCGCATTCTCGTCTCGTTGTGTACCTACAACGAGCGTGAGAACATCGAGTTGTTGTTGCCCGAGATTCGGCAGCATCTCCCGCAGGCCGATGTACTCGTTGTCGATGACAATTCGCCTGATGGAACGGGCAACTACGTACGTGAGCTGCAGGCCGCCAGTCCGTGGCTAAAGCTGATCTCCCGCGCGGGCAAATTGGGGCTGGGCACGGCGACGGTCGCGGCGTTTCAGTTCGCCATCGCGCAGCAGTACGATCTGCTCGTCAATCTCGACGCCGACTTCTCCCACCCTCCGCGTTTCCTGCCTGATCTCGTGGCCGCTGCGGCAACGAGTGATGTCATCATTGGCTCGCGCTATGTTCCTGGCGGCAGCATAGAAGGTTGGGGGCCGGTGCGGCATTTTATGAGTCAGGGAATCAACCTGTATGCCCGCTGCCTGCTGGGCCTGAAGACACGCGACAACAGCGGTGCGTTTCGCTGCTATCGAGTGCCACGACTGTGCGAAGTCGATTGGTCTGCATCACGGGCGAAAGGATACGCATTCCAGGAAGAAATCCTGTTTCGCCTCAAGCAGCTTGGCTGCACCTTCACCGAAGTGCCGATCCACTTCGCTGAGAGGCGTTACGGGCAGACGAAGATCAACTGGAAGGAAGCGGTCTCGGCTGGCATCGTATTGTGGCAGATTCGGTTGGAATCGTTCCTGCCAGGCCGCAAGTCGTGAAACGAACAGCGCATGTCGCCACGAACCTTGAATCAATCGCTGTGTGACTGGCTATTGAGACGCGTCATCGCTGGAAACTGCGAGCACCTCACACCGCAAGTGCGGCCGCAGCTTTTCCACTGTTGCTGGGCCAATCCCTTTGACCCGGTCCAAATCGTCAATGGACTCAAACGGTCCGTTGCTCTCGCGGTCGTCAACGATCCGCCGTGCGGTGACCTCCCCCACCCCGTCGAGCTGCATCCATTCGACCCAGGTGGCGGAATTCATATCGAGCTGAAAGACGTAGTTTCCGCCCTCCGGCTGATGCCGCACTTCAATTGTCTCGCGACCACCGCTTGCGAGTCGCCATACGTGAACTCCCATCAGTACGCACAGCACAGTCCCACACACAAGCAGGAACCAGCAGTCGCCATGTGAGAGGCCCCACGATACGGTGTCTGGCGATGTTGGCGACTCGGCGTGCGGGACACCGTCCATGTCGGAACCGGTTGAGTCAGCAAGCACTGTGTCAGCAGGCGGGCGGTTCATGAACGGACTCATCACTCCGCCGCTGACGGACTTGCATCATCGGTAGCGGAGGACTCAAACACGATGCCGGTGACGTGCAAACGGACTTCGGGCATGCGGGGGTGAGAGGTCCGCAGCAAGACCACTTCCTCGAAGTCACCTGGGGCATTCGGCTCGGTGGTGATCTCAACCCAGTGTTCCCGCTGCTTTTCCGGCTGCAGCTTGACCGAGATCCCGGCAGGGAGTTGCTCGTCCACAGAGAGCGCGAACGGGGACTCGTCCGTCGAGCGGATGAGGAGCTTGCGGCTTCGTTGCTGGCCCACGGGGATCCGCCCGAAATACAGACTCTCGGGATACTGCAGAGGGGTCTTGAGTCGCAGAATAATCTGCATCGCCGCATTGGGACGTTCCCCGTCTGCACCAGGATACTGGCAGCGAATCTGAACCGGGTAGGCATCGGGCCGCAAATTGGCAGGGGGCTGAATGGACAAGTGGACATCCCACTCCTGACGCCACAGCCCTGGTTCCACTTCGGTCGGGTGCCCTTCCGCCGCAAGTTGCTTCACCTCGACGAACGGCTCGGACGAGAGCACCTCGGGAACCTCACGCACCAAGACCTCGTCCCGAGCCATCCGAGTGAGATGGATCGTTTCCTCGAGCGGCTGAGCGAGCTCTGTGGGCAGCAAACTTCGCGCGAGTGATTGGGGAGCGAGCGACACGTCCGCCAGCACGGGCAGTGTCACACTTACCGTCTCTGGCTGCTGAGGGCCATCTCCCTGCCAGACGAAATCGGCATGGAATTCGGCCTCAGTCTGAATCGCCGGTGGAGTGACGCGCAGCACGATGACCTGCTGCTGCCCGGCAGTGAACGGTGTTCGCTCGCCCGTCTCCAGCAGTCGGCCATCCACCAGTGCTCCGTAGCATTTGCAGCCCGTTTTCAGGAACACAAGTTCGCGGTCAACTGATGCTGTATTCACGACCGGAACACCGCAATCCAATGGGACGAGTTTCCCCTCGTCCCGAGCTAACTCGCTCACGAGTCGGATCGGCAGCCGGTCCTTCGCGGAAGGAGCAGATGTGCTGGCTGATGTCTGGACCGCCAGCGAATCGCAGCCGGGAGCCAGCCCACACAGCAATAACAAGATCCCGCCAACCGCCGCTCGACGCGCCTCAGCACAGATCGATGGTCTTTGGTGTTGCTCAGATCTCATACGACTGACGTAACGACGACATAGAAGATGCGTGCGTGTGGGCAACATCCAACACGCGGTTCAGGATCCCCTTGAAAACCCAGACAAAAGGCTACCCCAACTCTAAGCCTGAGGCATGTTGATAAGCGTTCGCGCGCCATCAATCCCTCGCTGGCTTATCGGGATTCCATGTTCAACGGGCTGCTAGGGATCGGGAATCACCAGGTCTGCGCAGTTACAGACATTCTGTGTAATCGAGACTTCAGCGACGGGAACTCCCCAGCAATCGCACAATCCATCCACAAACTGACAATTCGCCGCAATGTAGTGCTGAATGACTTCCGTCTCTCCGAAGTCGACCGCGCAATAGCCTAGCGTGCTGACATTCGGAACCGAGAACATGCAAGTGGCCTTCGACACATCGCCAAACCCGGAACGGTCGGGGCAGACATCGTACGGCAAGTAGCGTTTGCAATCCCCGTTGTCGTTCCAGCAGCCCAGACCATCGTTATAGAAGATCTGAACAGCAGGTTTGCAAAAGGCGGGATTCATGATGGCAGATTCCCGTCCTTCACAATCGGCATTCACAGCACCACTGGGACGGGCGGCGCCGGTCACCATCAGCGCACCGGTCAACAGCATTCCGCCAGCCAGAATTCTCTGCAGGTTCATATCTGACCTCGACTCAAGGATTCGATGAAGAGGGAGCCCGCCGTCGCCACAACAGTGCGCCTGCGATCACTAACAATAATCCATTCACCAGCAGCAGCACCCTCTCTAGTGATTGCCCACTGGCCCCATTCGCAGTTTGAGCTCGCGGCACAAGCGCCGCGCCCCCATCAAGATAAGCAACGACATCGGGAACGTCCACCTCAGGTTTCGCCACGCGGTCGTCCCCATATCGTTCGTCAAACAGGACGGTCCCCGCCGTGGCGTTCATGACGAATCGTTCATCAGGGATATCCTCGTTCATTTTGACGTGATGGACTCGATACGTCGCGAGCGATGCGAGCTTACCGTCGCTGAAATCCGCCACGAGGGAGAACATCGGAAAAGGGATATTCCCAGGTAAGTCCACGACGTTCAGGCAACTGGTTTCGCTAATCACGCGGCCATCTCGCACCGTCTTCCAGCGGCGGACCAGACCTGTCGTCAAGTCGACAATGTCTTCGCACTCCCCGAGATCCGAACCCGCACTCTGTGGTGGATGAAGACGGATTTCATTCGCCTGTTCATCCACCGTCAAGGGCCATTCACGCGCCACGGTCAACGGGTCCATCGGCAAGTGATAGAAGCTGTTGAGGGTGTTATAGAAATAGCGGGACTTGCCCGGCGCATAGACGAAGACCTGGGCATCGGGCCGCTTAAAGATCGAATGATCGGGTCGGGCGACGATCGTGAAGACTCCTTCATCCCGCACCATCCGCTGCTTCATAAACAACTTGCGCTCTTCCCAGGGAGTTCCACGAGGCTTTGCGCCCCGCAGAATCGCGGTGACAAACTCGTCCTGCCGGTCGTCACGATCGGGGAGATCGAATTCTTCGATCAGTTTCCAGTACTCGTCGTAACCAACAGTTGGTGGGGAAAGCTGAATGGACCCGCGCGTGAACTCGACTTCGGCGGTCGGCAATTGGATCAGGAGGGACCATTGCCGAATGAGATGCTGCCGCGCTGCGGCTGCCGCAGCGTTCGATTGCAAGGTTGGTTGATCATCAGCGCGCACAATCAGCGAGACCATGAGCAAGAGCGCCCACCCCAGAATCCAACTTATAGCCTGCTGCTTCATTGAGATACCCGACTTGGCGAGGCCCGCCGAAATCGCATCCAAGAGACTGGATCATAAGGAGCCTGTAGGACCTTGGGCAACTCTCACTGTCACTCGTCGCGCCAAAAAATCTCCGCAGAACACTCCCTGCGACGTATGAAAACGCGGACTTGCGTATAACCACTGCAGAAACAGCGTTTGCTCTCGTCGACCATCACCGGGGAATTTTCCGATCGCCCACCACCTCGTACTCACGCAAGGAATTCCGACATCACCGTGTCGGCAACAAAGCGTCCCTCCTTCGTCAGTTGCAGCAGGCCCGATCGCTCCTGCAGCCAGCCGCTCGTAATGAAGCGGTCGTACGCAGCTGCCGACAACGACCGGACATCGTAGTGATAGCGATAACGAAACTCTGCCAGATCGATGCCCCGCACCTGTCGCAGTCCGAGCATGACCGCCTCTCGCGCAGCAAGTTCCCGGTCCAGTTGCTCAGTCTCCGTGACCGGTGATTCACCGGCGCGAATGCGTTTTAGCCAGGTGTGCACGCTGCGATGATTCATTCGGCGCGTCGTGCCATCGAAACCTGCCGCTCCAGGGCCGAACCCGTAATACGGTTCCGATCGCCAATAGACTTGATTGTGCCGGCACTCGCGACCAGCAACTGCGAAGTTGGACAGTTCATATTGATCCAATCCCACTCGGGGCAGGATATCCATCACGTGGCCGTACATCGACCGTTCCAGTTCTTCGTCAATCCGGTTCAGTTCTCCGCGCAGCAGGCGCCCCCAGTAGGTGGTTCCCTTTTCGAACGTCAACCCGTACGTCGAGAGATGCTCCGGCCGCAGTTCCAGCGCCAGCTGAACAGTTTCCTCCCAGTTCGCCATCGATTGGCCGGGGACGCCGTAAATCAGATCGAGCGCCAGATTGTCGAAGCCATGATGCCGCAAGTTGTCGCACACCAATCCGACGAGATCCGGTGTGTGATCGCGTTCGAGCACCTGCAGCGTGGGTTGATGAAACGACTGGACGCCGAGGCTGATCCGGTTGACACCGAACTCCCTCAGCACCTCCATGCGTTCGGGATCCAGTCCAGCGGGATTCGCTTCCACGCTGAACTCCCCCAGCGGTTCCAACGTCAGCCATGCGGCCAGCATCGCGAGCAATCGCCGCAGTTCGTGCGGCGCCAGATACGTCGGCGTCCCACCACCGATGAATATGGTGCTGACAGGCGCTGGTTCGCCCAGCTGAGTCTGCAGTTCCAGTTCCAGCGCATCCAGAAACGGGCCAATCAGATCATCGCGCCCCGCCACCACGGTGAAGTCACAATATCCGCAGCGATGTACACAGAACGGGACATGGACATAGGCGGCGTGAATGGGCATGCAGCAAACGATATCGCAAGGGCGCCTGCGGCGGCAATCGGCAGTCGGCATGCTCAGATCGCGTCACTCTAGAGCAAGTTGCGATTTGGTGTTCAGCTTGGCCCAGTGTCGCCCGACTCTCCGAGTCGGGTTGAGTCCAGCTTGATCGACTGACCGGTGTTGGCGATATGCCTTCGCAACTGGACTCTGCACGATTCGGAGAATCGTGCGACACTGGCGAGGTTCACACGTGCTCGCTGAACATCATTCCGCAAGATGCTCTAGAACTCGCGACGTTGCCGCGAAGACGGAATGTTCATCGCCTTGCGGTATTTCGTGACAGTGCGTCGCGCGAGGTTGAAACCATGCTCCTTCAGTGCTTCGACAATGGCGTCGTCGCTGAGCGGATTGTTCTTGTCTTCTTCGTCGACCACTTCCTTGAGTTTCAGCCGAATATTCTCCCAGGCGACATCTTCACCATCGGCCGTCTTGGTCCCACCGCCGAAGAATCGTTTCAGCGGGAAAATGCCGCGAGGAGTGGCAATGTACTTGTCATCGACCGCGCGGGAAACCGTCGTCACATGCACACCGACCACATCGGCGATGTCCTGCATTTTGAGCGGGCGAATGTGCTCGGGACCGTAGTCGAGGAAGTCGGTCTGCTCGTTGACGATGGACTGCGCGACCCGTTTGAGCGTGTTGTATCGTTGCTCAATCGCATCCATCAGCCACTTGGCAGACTCCACCTTCTTTTTGATGAACTCTCGCGTTGCCTCGTCAGGGTTCTGTTCGAGCATGCGGAGGTAGCGGCGGTTCAGTCGCAGCTGCGGGACATACTCGTCGATCAGCTGCACGACGTACTTGCCGTCCTCGTCCTTCTCGACTTTCAGATCCGGCGTCACCGCATGCACCACGGGCGAATCGAAACCGCGACCAGGGAACGGATTGAGCGTCCGCATTTGCTCAATCGTCGTCTTGATCTCGTCCATCGTGTAGCCGGTCCGTCGCTCAATCAGCGGCAGCCGGTTCTGAATAATGTCGTCCAGATGGTGCGCGATCAGGTTGATCAGCATGTCCCGCAGCGGCGTCTCCGGCGTAATCTGAAGCAGCAGACATTCTTTCAAGTCCCGCGCCCCAACACCGGGAGGATCGAGCTGCTGCACCAGTCGCAGCGCCTGTTCCGACTCTTCCCGGGTGACGCCACCGAAAACCGCGGCCAATTCCGGAAGTGAACTTTGCAGGCGCCCGTTCTCATCGAGATTGTGAATCAGATAATCGCCGAACGCGCGGAGATGCTCCGGGGCATCGCAGTGAAACTGTTCGAGAAGATGTTCATGCAACGTCTGCGGGCGACTTTCCGCGTTCGCCATCATGTCGTTGGCACGATCCAGATCCTGCTGACGCTGATTGGCCGAGGGTTTTGAGCCGGAAGTGTAGTTGTCCTCCGGCCACTCGGACGAAATCTCCAACAGCCGCTCGAAGTCCGAGGCGTTGTTGTTTTCGTCGGTCACGAGTTCGCGGCGGTCGATGTCGACCTGCGGCTGTTCGACTTCGTGAGCCGGTTCGGTATCGACCGGTTCCCGATCAGACCGGACCTGTTCGAGAACAACGTTCTCCGAGAGTTCCTGATCAATCTTTTCCTGCAGCGCCATTAGCGGCAACTGGAGGATCTCCATCGACTGAATCATGCGCGGAGCCAGCTTCATTTGCTGGCTCATT
>JAGQQB010000107.1 GCA_020426425.1 Planctomycetaceae bacterium
GGAAACGCTGACGTTCATCCGCGAGCACAAGGAGGAACCTTTCCTCGCGGTGCTTGCCCATTATGCAGTGCATAGTCCGATCGAAGCCAAGCGGCATCTCACGAAACGGTACGAGGCGAAACTTGCCGACACCACGCTCCCGAAGCCACTGTACGAACCCGAAAGCGCTGGCGAAAACTTATTGGTTCAGAACAACGCGACGTATGCCGCGATGATTGAAAGCGTGGATCATGGCGTTGGACGGCTATTGAATCTGCTGGAGCGACTCGATCTCGCCGACAACACGATTGTCGTTCTCGCGAGCGATCATGGCGGACTTTCGGCCCGAGGAAACAAACGCGGAGTGGCGACGTCAAACCGTCCATTCCGGGCGGGCAAGGGACATCTATACGAAGGCGGCTTGCGGATACCGCTTCTCGTGCGCTGGCCCGGCAAGATCTCGCCTGGACAGACGGTCGACACTCCCGTGTTATCGACCGATCTGTTCCCAACGTTTCTCGAACTCGCCGGACTTCCACTGCAACCAGCAGACCACCGCGATGGCGTCAGCCTGGCGAAACTGCTGCTGAATGAGGTACAGCCATCTCCACGAACATTCTTCTGGCACAATCCGGCCCCGCGTCCGTCGAGCACCGGCGATCTGTTCTCCTCCGCAGTTCGCACCCAAGACCTGAAACTGCTGGAATTCCCCAACGACGGACGCATCGAACTCTACGATCTGGCCACGGATCCTGGTGAAGCCACCAACCTCGCCGATCAACGCCCGCAGGACCGGGACCGGTTGCTGCGGCAACTCCACGAATGGAAGACTGCAGTCGGCGCCGCCGATGCACCCCGCGTGCGCAAGAAGGAACAGCGGTAATCGCTGGCGAGAGTCTCCCAATCACGCACAGAGTGCGTCCCGCAGATCGGCTGATTACCTGGGACTGTGGGTTGCAGTCGCTAGCGATACCAATGCGAACCGCGTTGGTCACCAGCGTCAAGCATTGTGAACAGCCGATCACTCTTCGCTCTTGAGTGGGCTATGTTGATGGTTGACTGGGCTGGCTACCCAAATTAGGCTCAGTGCAGCACTTCTTAATGCGAATGAACCGGCGGGCCGTCGGCTGGGTTGCGTAACCTGAGTTCGCGTTCCTCCGGTGCCAACATCCTTCCCCAGGGGCGACCCATGCTCTTCTTCCGTCCGCTGCAGGCGCTATCACGTCAGATGTATCAAGCCCGAGTCTTTCTGGGCTGTCTGTTCCGAGGTCGACACCGCGCTCGAGTGCGCCGTACGCGACATCAACAGGAGCGACTTGCTCAAGCGTTCGAAGACCGCGTGATGTTGTCGAGCACGTTCTACCTGGACTTCGGTGCTGGCATTGGCATGGGCAATACCATGTCCACCACTCTGGGGGACTTCCGGAACATTTTCGGCCCCGGGCTGCATGGCGATGGCACCGGTTCCGACTTGACCAGCGGATTCAGCCTGACGGCGAGTAATACATTGGACTTTACGCCGCTGCAGTACGACTTCGATAACGACGGTGCGACGACCGACCTCGACATCATCGCGCTCTCGAACGCAGTGGTGCCCATCGTGCAGCGCGCGCTGGAGCCATTCGACATTGAGGTTGTCGTGGCTAGCGCAACATCGCTGGCCGATGCTGCGCTCACTGTCGGCTCGAATGCTGGTGACCCCACCGGAGAGTTCGACGCTTACAACTTTATCATGGACATCACGTCCGATGGCTATGGTGGCGGAAGTGTGGGCGACCTGGCACGCAACGTCATCTCCCAGTTGTCACTCGAAAGCCCATTGCGAAACCTGATTGACTACGTACCAGTCAATCCTCTCGGTACCAGTGATGGGAGTATTGGTGACAACGCCGGGCTGTTCGGCATTGCTGCGGGCGACGATCTGTTCAGCCAGACGGGGAACAACCAGGACGAAGCGACACTAACATTCGCTGATACCGTCCTCGCGTCAACAACAGGCACGCCGGGCACCGCTCAGTTCAATTCGAATCTGGCCCATCGCATCGCCTACACCGCAACGCATGAAGGCTTCCATACGTTTACGGCAGTCCACACCACCGGCGGTGGCGCACTGCCAACGTTGTTGACCAGTGGCGATGTCATTCGTCTCGGATCGGTCACCCGGGAGAATCCGTTCATGGTCACTCGGTTCGATCTGTTCCATACCGGACTCACTGTTTCTGAACCGAACAACTACCTGATGGTCGCCAACAGTCCGGACCTTGGTTTGGTCGATCTGAACAACAACGGCACGCCGGACTTTGCCTATGTCACCGGAACCGGCGCGCATGACCGGATTCGCTTGACATCGCTCGGCGGCAGTCTAGTGAACGTTCAGATCGATGCGTATTCAGATCAGGCACATACCACCCTGCTCGCATCCGAGTCCTATACGATTGATCTGGCGACTGAATCGGAGGGAGAGATCCTGATTGATGGCGGGATCAATTCAGACGAAATTGCCATCGATGGCAACATTCCCGCTGACTTCAGAGTTCGGGGCGGGACCGGTCAGGATGGCGGTGCGGCGATCGATACGCTGTTCGTGTTCAATTCTTCCTTCACCGACGCTCCAAGCGGGTCCGAATCGGGGGCACTGTCGTTTGGGGGACAGGTGGCCAACTATGAGGAAGTCGAACAGATCGTGACTTCGCTGGAAGAGCCACTTGCCTTTGAGCCAGCCTCGTCGCTGGGGTCGTTGACCTATCAGGCGAATGCGTCTGGCCCTCTCCTCCCTGCGGCAACCGCAGCACTGACGTTCACGGTGAAGGCCGGGCAACGACTTTCTGTCACCATGGTTCCAGAGGCATCTGTCCGGGCTCGGGTCTCGCTGGTTCGTATCGATGCAGGAATCCCAACTGTCGTCACCGAGGTCACTGCAGCAGCGGTTGGAGATCGAGTCCAACTGCCGATGAGCACCACCAACGACGCGGATTATGTGATTGAGGTGCACTCGCTCGATTCGACCACGGGCAACATTTCCGTGTCCGCAGTGTTGAATGCGGCCCATGAAAGCGAATCCTTCGGCGGACTGGACAACAACACGCAGGCCAACGCACAGAACTTGAACAACACGTTTGTCGCCCTGGACACGTCTGCTTCGATCGGCGGTGTTGTGGGGCAGGGGGACACTCTGGGTGAGGACTTCGAGTCTGGTTCGCTCGGTCCGGCCTGGATCACCAACTCCACTGCCACTGGCCGTATTCAAGTCACTGGCAGTCAGGGGACGAACTCTGGTGCGTTCGCACTGCTAATGGACAGTGCTGTTGACGGCACGTATTCGCTGAATGAAGCCATCTGGACCGTCGATCTGACTGGAGCTACGAATCCGGTCCTGACGTTTTCACATGCACAGCTTGGGGACGAAACGGATTCTCTTCCGGCCCAGTTCACAGGGAGCACCAACGGCGATGGCGTGTCGGTCAGCTTCGATGGGACAACGTGGTTTCGCGTTCAGGATGCGTCGTCACATAGTGGCTGGCAGGAAGTGAGCGTCGATCTGCAACCGATCGCGGCGTCGGCAGGAGCGACATTCGGTCCGAACTTCCGTGTGAAGTTTCAGCAATACGACAATTTTGGTACTCCGAGCGATGGACGCGTCTATGACGACATCCAGATCAGCGGTGCCGGTACCAGTGACTGGTACCGCTTTGATGTGACCGATGGAGACCAGATTGGCCTTGCGCTGGAAGACGTGGACAGTCCGGGGAGCGGCATGCCCGGGCCAACGCAGATCAACCTCTATGATGCGAGTGGTGCTCTGCTCTCGCTGGGCATTCCGGCCCAGAATGCGCTGCGTGTCCTCAACGGCTTTGCGGACCAGCTCGATGGATCTGGGGCGACGTACTTCGTGGAAGTGGTTGGCGCGCCGGCCAACTATCAACTGACAGTGGTCCGAGGCGGCTCGTTTGAGGCCGAATTCAACGACGATGCGGCGACAGCCCAGGCCGGGACGGCCATTGCCGGACATCTGTCGTCAACCGGCGTATCGGACACGTCGCTACTTCGAGAGTTTGCGGGCATCGACTCGACAGTCGCGTTCTGTGGATGCGAACCACCCGACACACATTCCGCAGTCGGTCCCAACCACGTGATTGAAGTCGTGAACACGGCGATCGCCATCTACAACAAGGATGGCTCAGTTGCTCTGGCCTCGACTCCCTTGACGACATTCTTCAGCTCGTCGGTCGTTGCCGGCGAAACGTTTGATTTCGATCCAGTCGTTGCTTACGACGAGATTGATGACCGCTGGGTTGTTGCCGTGCTGATTGCAGCCTCGGCAAATTCTGCGGAAACGGACCTGTTGTACGCGGTTTCGGACACCAGCGATCCGACCGGCGGCTGGACCGAACAACACCGTATCGACTTTGGTGGGATCAGTCCCGGCCTGTTCGCCGACTACCCGAAGATTGGCTACAACGCCGATGCCCATGTGCTGACGTTCAACATGTTCGGTGCATCGTTCGTGGACGTGAACATCCTGGCCATCGACAAGGCCTCTGTCCTCGACGCTAACCCATCGACCTTCACCCACTTCATTTCCGAGCGTCCCAGTTCCAGCTTCACGATGGCCGCCGCAACCATGCATGGCGCACAGCCTGGCGATCCCATGTGGCTGGTCGAGGAAGCTGGCTTCGGTGGCGGCGGGGGGAACATTCGGGTCGTTCGGATGGACGACGTTCTGACCGGCACGCCGACGTATACCAACTTTACCGTTCCAGTCAGTAGCTACACGTTCCCTCCCGACGCGCCCCAGCCGGGAGGGACGATCAACACGAACGACACGCGAGTACTCAACTCGGAATGGCGCGACAACCGACTTGTGGCGACGCACACAGTGGGCGTCAACGGCAAGGCGACCGTGCGCTGGTATGAATTTGACACCTCTGGTGGCACCGTCAGCCTGACGCAAGAAGGGCAGATTGATCCCGGTGCTGGCATCGCAACCTACTTCCCGTCAATCGCGATCAATGCCGCCGGCGATATCGGTATCACGTACATGCAGTCCTCTTCATCCGAGTACATGTCAATGTACGTCACGGGACAGAAGGCGGGCACAACACCAGGAACCATGGGGGTGCCCCAACTGGTGAAGGGTGGAAACGAGACTTACCCAGGTGGTCGTGCTGGCGACTACTCGGGGATCGCGGTCGACCCCGTGACCGACACATTCTGGGCATCCAACGAAGTGTCGCTTAGCGGATCTCCGAATCCACTGTGGAGCACATGGATCGGTGAATTTGCTGTCTCTGACATTCTCGATGAGGACTGGTTCGAGTTCGACATGCTCGGCGGGCAGCCGATGATGATCGAAACCTTCACCCCAAATGGCAGTCCGGGATTCCCAGACAACCTGCTCGATCCCGAGATCGCGGTGTTTGATCCGCAGGGTAATCTGGTCGCGATTTCCGATGCAAACACTGCGGGTGATGGCCGCAACGAAGTGCTGAACCTCACTGCGGGACAAACCGGGAAGTATCAGGTACGTATTCGCGCAACCGGACTTTCGGAAGGCGACTACTTCCTGCGAATCTCCGGTGCGGACGGCGACTTTGTGACGCCGTCGATCATCGCCACGAATCCGTTCGATGGCCAAACGCTGGGCAGCTATCCCACACACATCACCATTGATGTCTCGGAAGCTATCTTGCTGTCAACGCTGGATGCGACTGACGTCACGATCGGCGGTCTCCCCGCCTTGTCGCTTGAGTTCGTTGATGCCGATACGTTCATCGCTGAAGTTGATCCCGCCGGATTCAACGGCGATGGGAGTTACGTCGTGCTGCTCTTCAACGACATGTTCACTGACTTCGCCGGGAACGGTAACGACTTCTATATCAGTTCGTTCGACATCGACACTCAGGGGCCAACGATCTCCGAGATCACCTGGAATAACGACACGTTTCCGGGCAACGCCACGTTCACTCCTGGGCCGCTCGACATTGTTGCTTCGTTTGATGAACAACTCTTCGCGCTGTCGAGCGCGCGTCGAGGACTTCGCACGCCGGGAACAGACGATGTCCTCCTGACTGATGCGGTGACCGGACAGCAATACATGCCGAACCGGGTTGACTACAACCCGATGAACCTCACGTTCACGGCCGAATTCGATTTCGTCCCCGAGGGTGATTACACACTGACCTTCGTGAGTGGCACCGGTGCGTTCGAGGACCAGTTGGGGAACGCCCTCGATGGGGAACCACTGGGAAGCAACGCTGATGGCACACCAACTGGGGATGGGAATCCCGGCGGAGACTACACCGTCTCGTTTGTCGTCGATCAGCCGCCAGGTCTCTTGAATTCCTTTGAACGTATCGAACCTCTGGGTTCGCTGGCCTCGATCAGTTCTCAGAATGTCGCAGTCCTGCATGATGCGTCCGACGTTGACGTACGAACATTCTTCGCCGATGGAGGCGAAACGCTCCTGTTTGCGGGAGTGTTCAGCGATAATGCGAACATCACGATCACCATCCCCGGGCTGTTCGGTCCGGTGACTGTGCCCGTGGTCGCTGGCGAGTTGACGCATTTGCCACTGGTACAGATTCCCACCTCGAACCTGTACGCGATCCAACTCGCTTCTGATACAGCCGTCCAGGTGGACTTCGAGGTCTTCAAGAACATCATTCCCGAAGCCCTCGTGGGGGACAGCGACACGGGCAACGCGCTTGCGCTGGACCAGTCGAAGCTCATATTCGGCAACGGTCGATTCGCTGCGGTTGGGGAAATTGCCCCCGTTGCTCCAGCCGGGATCCAGGTGAATCATCGCACGGACAATACGGCGTTCGTGGACATTTCCGGTACCGGTACCTTGCTCTCACTCACCGATGACCAGGAAGTGACCATCTCGACAACAGTCGGCAACCGACTGCTCCCGGCGGGCACAGTCACGGTCGCGGACAATGGGGGCATCCTTGCAGGGAGCGGATCCCTCAGTACGAGTAATTCTTCGCTCCCAACAACATCAGTGTTCAACGCCCTGCTGCCATTGTGGGATGATCTGTACAGCAATCCGGGTACTGTGCATTGGCAGGAAACGGTTGTCGACGGCGTAAACGCACTCGTTGTTCAGTGGACGGGCGTGGAGCGATTTGGCGTCAGTGGGGATCCATTCACATTCCAGATTCAACTGCTGGAGTCTGGACCGGTCCTGGCGCGCTTCGTCTATCCGGACGTGTCCGTCGGAAACGCGACCTATGATGGCGGTGCCAGTGCGACAGTTGGTGTGCAGGTCAGTCAGTCTGAGGCGTACCAGTTCAGCGTGAATCAGGCGTCACTCTCGACTGATTCCGTTGTCGAGTTTGTCGACACACCGGCAACTGCCGATGTCGATGAGTACACCGTCGATCTCAGCGGCTCGGTTGGGCAGAAAGTCGACATCCTATTGGCTGGATTGCAGAGCGCCGATTTCCGCGGTCAGACGTTGGAACTCCGCGATTCCAATGGCAACCTCGTTGCCAGTGCGACCACCGCGCCGGTCGAAGCGAACCACGACCTGTCGCTGCTTGGATTCACGGTGCCCGACATCGGCACGAACGAATACACACTGCGTTTCAGTTCGACCATCGGTGGACAGTACACGATTCTGGTGGCCGACGCGCTGCAGTTCGATACCGAAACGATCGCGCCGCCCATGTTGACCTTCGGTACGCCAGTGCTCGGGCACATCAGCGAAATTGCGTTGGTACAAGTCGAGCCAGACGATTATGCGCCTGGTACCGTCCTGAATTCGATCGTCCCTGGCGTTACAATTTCGGCGGACGGCATCGCAGGCAACGTTACGAGTGCCGCGTTGGGTGTGAACGCACCTACAGGCAGCCTGGCCTTTGCCGCTCCATCCGGTTCAGCAACTGGTTGGGGAAGCACCACTCAGTTCCGTGCAGACTTCGCGCAGGCGACCAACTTTGTCTCAATCGACGTTGGCTCCGACGACAGTTCCGACATTTCCTTCCTCAGAGCTTACGACGCCACTGGAACATTGCTGCAAGAGGTTCTCAGCAGCGCGCTCACGACCGGGAATTCGGAAACACTGAGTATCACCCGTCCCACTGCAGAGATCGCCTACATCCTCGCTGGTGGCTACAGCGGGGATCTGGCCATTGTGGACAATCTGCAGTTCAACGGGCCGCGTGAATTTGACGAGTTCCTGCTCGATGTGACCACCGGGCAGGAAATCACCCTCTTCACCGCAACGCCGTTCGACGGACTGTCCAACTCGCCGGTGAATTCGCTGGACCCGGTGATCAT
Organism: Planctomycetaceae bacterium; assembly: GCA_020426425.1. Lineage (GTDB taxonomy): Bacteria > Planctomycetota > Planctomycetia > Planctomycetales > Planctomycetaceae > JACKHO01. Next base: position 8,263 of record JAGQQB010000107.1, read on the forward strand.
CGTACTCGATGAGAACGGCACGGAAGTCATTCGCGACGATGACACATTGGGTGGAAAGAACGCATTCCTGAGCTTCACCGCAACGAGTACAGGCCTGTACACCGTGATCGTTCAGTCTGCGGCTGGCTCCGGCGAATATCTGCTCCAGGCTGATGTCGCTGGCCTCCCTGAGCAGCAGATTGTCAGCAGTCCGACACCCACGGTCGCCGCTGCTCCTGGGAATCAATTCCACTTCGATGTCGAATACAATACGTCCGATGCCGATGCGACGCTTAGCGGCTTGGGTCTGCGGATTCACTTCGACAGCACCAAGGTGTCGCCACACCAGATTTCCAACATCTACGCGACGGGACAAGTGGTTGCGCCAGGAATGGTCCAGGCCGACACAAGTGATTTCGATGGCGATGCGGCGACCGATTCGTTCATTCTGATCGCCTGGACCGATCTCAGCGGTAATTGGCCCGGTGGCGCGCTTCCACAACGGTTGTTCACAGCCACCTTTACATTTGACTCCAGCCTCACCGACAACGAATCGACCGCCTTCAACTTCTCGTCCAGTTCAACCGCGACCGGGTACACGTTCGAGTCGACTCCGGTGATTGCCGAGACCCGCGTGCTCGATGTCGACGCGAACTCATCGGAAGACGCATTGACCGATGGCTTGCTCGCGCTAAGGTACCTGTTCGGTGCCCGGGGTACGCAGTTGACCGACAATGCGGTCGGTAATGGCGCAAGCCGCTTTGATGCGGCTGCGATTGAGGCGTATCTTGAAGCCGCCCGGCAAACCATGCTCGACGTCGATGGCAACGGAACTGCCGATGCCCTCACCGATGGATTGATGCTCATCCGTTACCTGTTCGGTGCCCGGGGTACCCAACTCGTCGACAGTGCCATCGGCTCCGGGGCAACACGAACTTCGGCCACTGAAGTTGAGGCGTTCCTGGCCAGCTTCATCGCCAGCACGCAGCTTTCACCCGGCGACCTCGCCGCAGCACAGACGCTGTTTGACCAGGTTCGGTCTGAATTCGCCAACGACTCACCGGAACCACTCGCACCAGATGCGCAGATCATCGCACCCACTCCAGCCACACAAACGGCCGGCGCCAACGAAGCCGTCAGCTTCGACGTCGAGTACAGCGTCGACACCAGCGACAACACCTTGAACGGATTGGGACTGCGTGTCCACTATGACTCGACGAGGCTCACGCCAAATGCATTCACCAACGTCCATACCGGCGGATTAATCGTCGCCCAAGGAGCCCCCCAAGACGACACGGCTGACTTCGATGGCGACACCGCTACCGACAAGTTCATCGTTCTGTCGTGGGCGGATCTGTTCGGTAGCTGGCCGAACACAGCCTTGCCTCTCACGTTGTTCACAGCGAACTTCACCACTGCGGGCGACTTTGCTGACACGACCGACGTGAACTTCTCTGCTTCATCGACACATGTGGGCTACGTTTTCCAATCAACTTCCGCGACGATTGAAGCACCAGTCGCGACCGGCAGTGACCTGATCGGCATCGACTTTGGCGGC
>JAGQQB010000108.1 GCA_020426425.1 Planctomycetaceae bacterium
GGGCGACGTTTTCGGCGACCTTCAATTGGTCCCGTTCGGTCTCATAGAAGTTGGTCGACGGATTCGAGAATGTCCCGCCGGTGGCAGAGAGCAGTTCCTGCACCATTTCGTTCGTGGGACGATTGTTCGCAATCTGATCCACCAGCCACTGGTAGTAGAGTACAATCCCCTTCTCCGAGACGCGGTTGTTATCCGACCGCATCATCAGCCATTCGGCCCACTTGGAGACCCACAGCTCGGTGAACTCCTTGCGACCAAGCAGTTCGTCAATCTTCTTGGTCCGCTTCTCGGGGTCGGTATCGGCCATGAAGGCGCGGTAGTCGTCCGAGGTCGGGAGCAGACCCACAAGATCGATGTAAACCCGTCGCAGGAACTCTTCGTCGCTGCACAGTTCCGAGGGATGCAATCGCAGCTTCTGCAACTTGGCGGCGACCAGTTCATCGATGTAGTTCACCGGCTGGAATGGCCGCTGTTCATACTGCAACCCCTTGGGCAGAGTGAGGAACTGCGATCCGACGGTGTAGACATCGAAGCGGGCGAAGATATACGCCTCGCCACGTTCACCAGCGGTCACAAGCCCGGAATCACTGATGCCTGCAGCCGTATCGTTGTTGGTGAAGAATGCGGCGAGTTTGGTGACATCGCGGGTCGTGCCATCGGAATAGCGGGCGACGACAGTCATTTGCTGAGTGACATCTTTGCCGTCCAGCACTGCCTGTGGTGGATACAGGTCAATACCAACGCACTTCGCCTGCTCAGCGGGGTCGACTGGCGTGCCAGCAGCGATCCATTCCAGCAGCGTCGCGTTGAGTTCACTGTTCGAGTCAAATCGTTTGCCTCCGGTGTGCGGAACATCACCAACGGACTTGGTGACCATGAGGCTTGCGCTGGGAACGGCAAGGTCGATCCGGCGACCAGGCTGCTCCCTCGTGATGCGGAAGTGGTCTCCATCAGGATCAAAGCCAAACAACGAAAGCCGGAAACCATCTTTACCGCGCGCGGCTCCGTGGCAACTGCCGGTATTGCACCCAGCCTTCATGAAGACCGGCATCACGTCCAGCTTGAAACTGATCGGGCGATCAGCCGTTGCCTGTTCGATCTTGCATGGCACATTCACGGTCTTGCCGGAGAATGAAACCGCGAGTTCAGTTTGGCCATCTGCCACCGGATAGAACATGTTCCCATCGCGACGGATAAGTCCCTCTTGGACGAACTTCCATTCCGCCTGTGCGGTGACGTCTTGCGTCAATCCGTCGGAGTAGAGCGCCTGCACGACAATCGACTGGCGGTCTCGCTTGGTGGTCAAGCTGACGTCGGCGGGGTAGACCCGGATTTCAGTCAGGTCGGCGGCAAGACTGGCGGATGCGGTGAAGATCGCAACTGCGGTCAGCAGGAGTGTCCTGATGGCCATGTGAGTGTCCTCGATCGGTGGGATCTTTGGGGAGGGCGAATGTTCTAGTCAGGCGTTGGACGACGAATCGAGACCATTACCTGGATCTGGAGAGCAATTACTTGTTCTCTGCTTCTTCCTTTTCCTTTTGCTCCAGCCGCAACATTTCCAGTCGCGACAGCGGCTTCGGCGGAGCTTCCGTTTTCACGACCGGCTCTGGCTTCGGCTCCGGTTTGGGAGCATTGTTCTTTGGAGGGAGCGGTCGGTCGACACGTAGACGACCTGTTCCCAGGCTGTGGTGGATCTTGTCCCCGTTCTCGGGGATGTAGACCTGACACAGCACGTTCTTGTTGTCGCCAGGAGGAGTCTCGGCAGTAGTCTTCACGGTGAAGACCAGTTCTTCCATCTCCTTGGTCATCTTCAGCGGTTCCGCAGTCGTGTTGGCGGGCAGGCCGACCAACTGAACTTCTGCTTCCCCTTCAAAGTCTTTCCGCTTGGCAACCTTGATGACCACAGGAATCTCTTTCCCCTGTTCGACCGCCGCCTGGGCGAATTCGAACGTGACATACTGTTCTTCCACCCGCAACGGCACATGCTCGGTACAGGTTTCAATGTTGCCATTGCCGACCTTAGCGATGCAGCGGAGGGCGATCAACGATTCCTGGATGGCAGCATTGCCAGCAGCGTTGATTGGAATCTGAGCTTCCGTCTGCCCTTTGGCAATCTTCACAGATCGGCTCGAGTTCACGCCAGAAGGGTTTTGCAGGAGGAGTACCTGAATGTCCTCATCCCAGCCTTCCTGCTTCTCGCACTTCACGATCAGATTCATCGACCCGCCCCGTACCAGCGGCACCTTGGGGGTTTCCATCCAAACACGGAACGGAGCTTTTTCGCCGACGATGATCGGCAGGCGAATCTGCTCTTCTTCCCAAACCCGGTTGTTGTTCTGACCGCGGGTCATCAGCATCTTCTGCAACAACGGCCCTTCGACCTTGCTGTCTGGTTTTTCGGGATCGGCCAGATAGGTCACGATCTTCGAGAACTTGCCCGCGACAGGGGCCGCTTCATCCGCGTAGAAGACAACGGGAATCGATCCCTGAGTCCGCCAGCCTTCGGGACATTCGATGCGGACACCGGCAGGCAGATCGTCTGAGCGGAAATTCACTGGTCCGCCAAAGTTCTGGCGCTGCACATTGACCACGACGCCCGAGCCACTCCCCTGAGGGATCACGATATCTGGCTGGACGTAGCGAGCGAACTCGGTCGGCTCACCCTTCACGCTCGGGGTCACGGGCGTGATCTCGATGCGGTAGACATGGCGGTCGGAGCCGCCACGCAGGTGATCGCGAACAGCCACACAGTATTCGCCATCGGCAGGCGCTTTGAAACGCAGATACGAATCTTGACCGCGACTGTCGTCGTTGGCGGCAACCTGATTGCCTTTTTCCATCTGGTACACATAAACCACCGAATCGAGCGCCGAGCGAATCCGCTTCGCGTAGACCTCAACTTCAAACTCCTGATCCTTGGTCGCGGTGAATTTGAAGAAATCGAAATCGTCCGGTTCCTGAATCACGCCATTGAACGCGCCCGGTGCGGTTCCCGCCGTGGCTTGAGTTCGATCGTTATTCGGCTCCTGTTCAATACTGTTCGGCAGGTCAACCAGGCGGAACACGTGTCCCGACGGCGCGATCCCGTGATCATCCTGAACGTCGACCGCAAAACGCTCGGGCACTTCAGTCGGCAGCGTGATTTCACGTGTGATGGGCCCGGCGACGTCGCCAAGGAAGGTCAGGTTGAGAGTCTCACCCGGCTTACCACCAGCGGGCACGACCGCATGAGGCCGCGGGAAATTGCCGATGTGCAGCAGATAGTAGGCACGACCATCGCCATTATAGGCGGCGTCGCGAATCTGCACGGTGTACTTGCCATCCTTGGGAGCGATGATCGAGGCGACGCCATCGTTCCACACCAGTGGGGTGTCGTCGGCCGTCGCGAGTTCGAATCGGTCTTCATTAAGGATGGCGACGTACGGATCGAAGTAGTTCCCGCCACTCGAAAAGCCGAGCCGCATGCCGAACACCTCGGCGGTGATACGCTCGCCTTGCTTGGCTTCGATGACGAAGTAGTCGACATCCTCCCGGTCGATGCGCCCGTGAATGGTGACGTTGTTTTCGATGACTTGCGGTGTGTCGAACTCGGTGTTGGGTTCCTTCTCTTCCACGACGGGCAGCGCGCCGACGTGCAGGTTCTGCATATCGGACAAGCCGGTTCGAGTCCGAATCCGCATCCGTTGCGAGCCCAATGGACAATCAGCGGCAATGCGCAGTTTGACCTTCAGGATGCGTCCCTTCTGCTTTTCATCCTCGGGATGCGAGAATTCGACGACCTCCATGCCGTTGTCGTACAGGAGCAGTTCTTCGGCGTCTTCAAGGTTGGTCCCAGAGAGGGAGATCTCGGCTTCCGTTCCGCGCTGGACACCATGCGGCAGCACGTTTGAAAGCCGTGGCGCCGCCGCAAACAGTGATGTCGACAGCAACGCACAGGCAACTGCGGTCCAAGCAATCCGCATGGGACATCCCCCAGAGATTCAGAGTGTCGAATGTGCCCGGTCACAGGCAGGAGTATTGGGGACCGGGCGGATGGAATATGCCGAAGCCCACGGAGGTCCGTGGGCTTCGGCGAGAATATGGGCACGCTCTCGCCGAAGGTTCGGCTGGCGGTGAACTAGGCCAGCAGGTCGTGAACGACCTTGCCGCCATCGCAGATTTCAATGGGACGATCGCCAGGCGCCATCAGTTCCTTATCGGCGACGATGCCCAGGGTGTGATAGACAGTCGTGAACAAGTCTTCCACGCCGACTGCGTTTTCGTCCGGTTCGCTGGCAGTCGCGTTCGAGGTGCCGTAGACGGAGCCTCGCTTAAAGCCACCACCGGCCAGGACGACGCTGAACACCTTCGGCCAGTGGTCGCGGCCAGCGGTCCCGTTGATCTTCGGGGTCCGACCGAACTCGGACGACACCATAACGACCGTTTCGTCGAGCAGACCACGCTCATCCAGGTCGCGAATCAGGCGAGCAAAGGCCTGATCGAATTCTGGCATCTGGCGGTTGAAGCCAGCGACGATGTTGTCGTGCATGTCCCAGCCGCCGTAGGTCAGATTGACAAGGCGAACACCGGCCTCAACCAGACGTCGGGCCAGAATCATTCGGGCACCGGCGGTGTTGCGACCGTATTCGTCCCGCAGCTTGCCATCTTCCTTTTCGAGGTCAAAAGCCTGTCGAGCTTCTGGTGAGGCAATCAGGCTGTACGCGGAGTCATAGAACGAGTCCATGGCGCCGATCTGGTCGCTCTTTTCACGCTGCTGGAAGTAAGCGTTGACCGCCTCCAGAGCTGAACGACGGGTCGCGAACCGGCTTTCATCGACACCGTTGGGGAGATCGAGATCGCGAACCTTGAAGCCACTGCCTGCAGGATCGCTTCCCAGTGAGAACGGAGCGAACGCCGAACTGAGATAGCCGCTGCCAGCGAATTCGTTGGGCTGGTTCGGGATACAGACGTATGGAGGCAAGTTGTTGCGGCTGCCGTACTCGTGGCTCAGCACCGAACCGATTGAGGGGTACTGCAGTGCCGGGCTGGGCCGATACCCGGTGAACATATTGTGCGTGCCCCGTTCGTGAGCCGCTTCGCCGTGCGACATAGAGTTGATGACGCACAACTTGTCAGCAATCTGAGCGGTTTGCTTCAGCGTTTCGCCGAAGAGGACACCATCCAGCTTCGTCTTGATCTGCCGCATTTCGCCCCGGTACTCAATTGGAGCGTAGGGCTTCGGGTCGAACGACTCCTGATGAGCCATGCCCCCTGGCAGATAAATGTGGATGATGGACTTCGCGGTCCCTTCGAAGTTTTCGTACTGCTTCAAATCTGCGTTCGCCTGACGCGAAAGCAATTGAGGCAAGGTCAACGTTGTTCCAGCCAGACAGCCAATCTGGAGGAAACCACGGCGAGAAAGCGCCTTAAAGTGTGAAGGGGTACATCCGAGAAACTGGTTGGCCATCTTCCATCAACTCCTGAGTTAAGGAATCTGACCAGGCATGCGCCACATCATGTGGTGCCACAGCGTTTAGGTGGGAGCTGTGCCGAGGACATCGATCCCCGGTTTGTGGGTGGGCATGGCTGGCGAGGTTGTGTGCAGCTCTGAATGGTTCAGAACTGGCGAGGTGTGTTTCTCCAAATCGAAAAAACACATCTGCAGGCTTTAATGTGGTTGATAGCGTAGGCGACGTAAACTGCCAAGTCAACGCAAAAGCTGCCAGGTGGCGGCAAAAGCTGCCGGACAGGTTGCAACTGATCACGGGCCACGAAGAAGTCAGATTGACACACTGCGGCCAGTTGTGCCGATTTCTCCGCCTGGGTGGGCTGGCGAGACTGCAGGATGTTCTCTTTTCTCAACACGAGGGCCACATCATGGCTCCTGGTTGCAATTCGTGACCTAGCGTTGACATGTGCCGAATTCCAGCCGTTCTGGTGGACGGTTCGCGACATCCGCACACAAGTCACATGGATTGATTGATAACCAGGAGATCAACGAACAATGGCTGCCCCTCCCCGCATGAACCGCGCCGACCAGCAACTCGATTTTGAGGCGCTCAAACGACTGATTCACGGCAAACTCGTCGACAAACTTGACCTCAACCGCCTGGGCGAACTCCAGGGCGACAACCTGCGCCGTGAAATCCGCATGGTGGTCGAGCACCTGTGCGACACCGAAAACCCACTGCTGAACCGTTCGGAGCGTGAGCGGTTGATTGAAGAAGTGCTCGACGAGACCTTCGGATTCGGCCCACTCGAAATCCTGATGAAGCAAGATGGCGTGGCCGACATCATGATCAACGGCCCTAAGAATGTGTTCGTCGAAAAGAACGGACGTATTCAGAAGTCGGAAGTCACCTTCCGCGACAACGATCACCTGCTGCAGATTCTCGACCGAATCGTCTCCCGCGTTGGACGCCGCATCGACGAAACCTCGCCGATGTGCGACGCCCGTCTGCCGGACGGCTCGCGTCTGAACGCCATCATCCCGCCGCTGGCTCTGGATGGCCCCTCGCTTACCATTCGTAAGTTCGGTTCCAAACCACTGGGACTCGAAGACCTGCTGAAGTTCGGCGCATTCACGCCAGAAATGGTGATGTTGATGGAAGGGGCGATCAAAGCCCGGCTCAACATCATCATCTCGGGAGGTACCGGTTCAGGTAAAACAACGCTACTCAACACCCTGTCGAGTTTCGTACAGAACGACCACCGCGTCATCACAATTGAAGATGCGGCAGAGCTCCAGTTGCAGCAGGCACACGTCCTGCGACTGGAAACACGTCCGGCGAATATCGAAGGCAAGGGACGGGTCAGTGCGACCGACCTGGTGAAGAACGCCCTGCGTATGCGTCCTGACCGGATCATCATCGGGGAATGCCGCGGACCGGAATCGCTCGACATGTTGCAGGCGATGAACACCGGTCACGAAGGGTCGATGACCACCGTCCACGCGAACAACCCGCGCGACGCCGTCTCTCGTATCGAGACCATGGTGACAATGGGAGGTGTGGAACTGCCGCTCAAGGCCATCCGTCAACAGATGGCCTCCGCCGTCGACCTGATCATTCAGGCCAGTCGTCTGCAGGGCGGTCCTCGTAAGGTGACCTACATCACCGAGGTGCTCAACATGGAACAGGAAACGATCATCATGCAGGACATCTTCCGGTTCGTGCAGGATGGGATTGACGAAGATGGTCGCGCCTACGGTCACTTTGAAGCAACTGGCGTGCGTCCTGCCTGCATGCCGCGACTGGAAGCCGCCGGCGTTCGCTTGCCCGGAAATCTGTTCCAGGCACGTCCGTTGTAATTCCGTGCGTGTGCAACCCAGTACACAGCCAACATCCATCCCCTGTCCACACGAATGAACGGTCTCCAACGGGTCTCGACCAATCACAACCCCTGTGTGTGAAACCATGACTCTCCTCACCACGTTCGCGTTCATCCTGCCGGTCTTGGCGCTATCGCCAATGACCGCGTCGATTCTCGTTGGAGTCGGCGTCGCCGGAGGGATCGGCGCGCTGCTGATGGTCTTTAGCGGCGACAAGAGCGATCTTGAAGACCGGCTGGACGTTCTGGCTGGCAAGAAAGCCGTCATCACCGAAGAGCAGAAGCAGATCACTCGCGAAGCTCTCGTCAAGGAAGGACTTTCGGGGCTGAATGGCATCATGGCCAAGATTGCGGAACGTTTCAGCAGCCTGAAGTTGTTCTTCATTCAAGCCGACTCACCAATCACCGTCGAGAAGTTCCTCACGATCTGTCTGTTCAGCGGACTCGGGGGAGCAATCCTGATGTTCGTGGCCCGCGCGCCACTCCCGTTTGTGCCACTCGGTTTCGCCCTCGGCGCCAGTGGTCCCTGGGCTTGGCTGATTCTGCGTCGCGGCCGGCGATTCAAACGGTTCGCACAGCAAATGCCCGATGCGATGGAACTGATTTCCCGCGCCCTGCGTTCGGGACACAGTCTCGCCTCCGCCCTGAAGGTTGTGGTCGATGAACTCCCCGAGCCGATCTCCAAGGAGTTCAACATTGCCTACGAAGAACAAAATCTGGGGATTCCGCTCGAAGCGGCTCTGAAGAATCTGTACTACCGCATGCCCAACCTCGACTACAAGTTCTTCGCCATGGCGGTTTCCATTCAGCGTCAGACTGGGGGTGACCTCGCGGAAGTGCTCGACAAGATCGGCAAGATCGTGCGTGACCGGTTCCGTATCATGGGTCAGGTGCAGGCCCTCACCGGCGAAGGCCGGATCAGCGGTATCGTGCTGATGGCTCTGCCCATCGCGCTGTTCTTCGCCGTCTGGTACCTCAATCCTGATTACGTGATGCTGCTGTTCACCGACGAAATCGGTCGCAAAATGATCGCCGGTGCCGTCGTTCTGCAGATTCTCGGAGCCGTTGCAATTCAGAAGATCATTCAGATCAAGGTGTAAGTCTCCCGTTTCGTTTTCTGATCTGACTGCACTCGAACCGATCGGGTCCTCACCCCGTAAGCTCATCAATACACTGGAAACCTGCCCGCAAGGGGTCGATCCATGGATATGCAAACCATTCTCCCGTTCCTCGTGTTTGGCGCCATTACCGCTGGCGTGTGGGCACTAATCAACGCGTTTTCCGGAAAGGACAACCGCGTGGATGAACGACTGGACGAACTCCGCGATCCTCGCAAGCGCAAAGAGAACGAGGAGGCAAACGGAAAAGCGACCGGTACCGGTGTGAGTTCCGCGTTCAAGAAAGCAGCTCCCGCCCTGTCCAAGGCGTTTCAGCCCAAGACCGATCTGGAGCAGAGCAACCTGAAGGTTCGGCTCGCAAACGCTGGTTTCGCATCAGCCAACGCAGTGACCTTCTACCTGGCCACGAAGATGGCCGTCACCGCGGTCGGCTTCCTGCTCGGGGGTGGTTACGCGGTGGTGATTCAAGGGATGAATTACGGCGGACTCGCCTCGGTCATCATTGGAGCTGGGTTGGGCATGTACTTGCCTGAACTCGTACTCATGGTGCTCATTGCCCAGCGCAAGGAACGCATCTTCCTCACCCTGCCCGACGCGCTCGACCTGATGGTCGTTTGCGTGGAAGCGGGACTCGGTCTCGATGCCGCTATTCGTCGGGTGGCCGAAGAGTTGGATGAAACAGCGCCCGACTTGTGTCAGGAACTGGCCATGTGCAACCTGCAACAACAGATGGGCCGTGCCCGTCGCGAAGTGTTGCACGATCTCGGCGTCCGTACCGGAGTCGATGATGTCCGTGCCCTGTCCGCAATTCTGATTCAGGCTGAGAAGTTCGGCTCCTCGGTCGGTCAGGCGCTGCGTGTCCAATCGGAAAGTATGCGTGTAAAGCGGAGCCAGCTCGCGGAAGAAAAAGCCGCCAAGACGGCGGTGAAGATGATCTTCCCGCTGGTGCTCTTCATCTTCCCGGGGATCTTCGTGGTGCTGGTCGGTCCCGCCGCCATCATGATGATGCGAAACCTGCTGAACACATAGCGATGCCAGCAGTTCGGTGAATCGTTGTGCGTTGCACGGCGGGCGGCCTCACGGATTGCTGGAACCGGCATCAGAAACGTGGTTGGGTCGCTGAGCCGGTTTGTCTACACTCCGGCTGTTGCACCGGAAACTCCCCCATGACCGAACTCCCCTGGTACCACGCTGGCCTCCCGTTTTCCTGCACTCAATGCGGGGATTGCTGCACGGGATCGCCTGGTTTTGTCTGGGTCACCGAGGACGACATTCGAGCCATTGCCGAGCACTTGGATCGCCCCCTCGGCGAAATCCGGCTGCTGCATACGCGTCCAGCGCGGGGGCGA
>JAGQQB010000109.1 GCA_020426425.1 Planctomycetaceae bacterium
GGTGTCGGTGCCGGTTCCGCCGTGGAGGTTGTCGTCGCCATCGCCGCCGTCGAGGTCATCGTCGTCGTCGCCGCCTTCGAGGAGGTCGTTGCCATGACCACCGCGGAGATGATCGTTGCCGATCGCTCCGAGCAGATGGTCGTTGCCGTCATCTCCATCGAGGATGTCGTCTCCATCGTCGCCGTTGATGGTGTCGTCGCCGAAGCCGCCGTGGAGTTCGTCGTCGCCATCGCTGCCGCGCAGCACATCGTCGCCGTCATCGCCATGTTCGATGTCGTTGCCATCGCTACCCCGCAGGATATCGTCCCCCGCTTCCCCGTGGAGGTCGTCGTTGCCGGCGTTGCCGTTCAGTTGGTCGTCGCCGTCGTCGCCATGCAGCTCATCGTTCCCGAGCGCGCCGACGAGGAGGTCGTCACACGAGTTGCCGTGCAACAGGTCGTCCCCTGCATCGCCCCACAACAGGTCGTCCCCCTGTGAGCCGGACAACGTGTCATTGCCGGAGCCGCCGTGAACGAGCACGGTTCCGAAGATGCCCGCTGGCAGTTGTGAGAGATCGACATTGTCCATGCCGTTGCCAGTGCTGATGACCAGCGCCGACAGGCCCTGCACGTCGGTCAGGTCGCCGACATGGACATCGTCGACGCCGTCCTTGCCGTAGATGTAGACCCGACCTCCGGAGATGGTCGCGACGTCGACGCGGACGGTGTTGGGATCGGCGGCATCGAGGTGTCCGGTGTGGGTCGAGACGCCACCGCTCCCTTCATGGATCAGCAGTTCGTTCGACGACGCGTCGTACTCCACGGAGAGTTGCTGATCGGACCCGCCCACGTCCGAAACGACCAGGTTCCCCGACACGCCGAGGCTGACCACGCTTGAGAGCATGGTCCGGTCTTCGCAGGTTTCCATTTGCAGGTGACACCCACTCAGCGGACGGCGGCGAGCGTGGGGCAGCAGACGAGGAATCCAGTTCTGCAGGTTCATGGTCTTTCTCCAGTGGTTGCGCCGAGGCGACGCCCGACTACTAAAATTCCCGTAGTTCGCTACATGAAGCAACGGGAGGGTGGATTGAGAATCGCTCCCCGGTTGATGCCAGAGAACAAGTGAGGCAGGTGTACTAAAACTTTCGTAATTGTCTGCAAAGACGAATCGATGCGGTTGATATCAACAATGAATGCGACACTTTCTTGCTCACGGCAATGATTCCTGATTCAGCGACGAGCCACGCTGGTCAAGCTCAAGCAATTCGTAAGCATTGGTCCCTCGGGCATGTGTTTCGTAGTCGCGTACGTGAATTCCGAAATCGTGTAGGGCATCGGCCGTCCAGCGTGGCCAGGGAGACCACATGGATCGGGGCGAAGCGAATACATTCACGGGAATCCAGCAGACGCTCACGAACGCGGCGGCTGCTACGACCGATGCAACGGACCGATGTGGAGTAACGGTCGGATTCCAATTGCCGGATTCGCTGCGTGCGATCAATCGACGGATCCGTTTGCCAATCGCTGACTCCGGTCGGCCCAAAGTGATGGATTCCGGCGGAACCGTCCGCAACCTCTTCGCCTGCTCGACAATGTGAATCAGAAGGTTGAGGTAACGCACCGTTTCAGTGGCTGTTGAGTTGGTTGCATCATCACACAGGAACTCACGGGCAAGGTTGACGTGCCGGGAAACGTGCCAGACTGCCGGATGAAACCAGTACAAGGACTCGACGATTCTTTGAACAAACAACTGGAGAGGATGTCCCAGGCGGAGATGCTCGACTTCATGTCGTACGACCATGCGGATGTCCTCTTCAGATGAATCGAGCATGAATTCGGGCAACACAATGTGCGGTCGATGAAACTGCCAGCAAAATGGGGTGGCGATCTCGGGGCTGTACAGCAGCGACACGGGGCCGCAGCGACCAAGTTCGTCGTGCACTCCCGAGAGGGCGAGTTCGGCGGCAAGTTCCTGTAGTGGTCCGTGGACCGGCGGGCACTTGGCGACAAAGCGATTCGTTGAATATGTGCCCCACATCAATGTCATCAGCGAGACGACGACTCCGGCGATCCACACGCCGAACGTGAGCATGCCAGCCCGGCTCAAGGCTGCGGAGAAGTGGACAATCAGACCGGCCGGGACATGCCCCCAAGGATGCAGTAGGCGAAGGTGCGGCAGATTCAATCCCGCGACGGTCAGACAGAGCATGAGCAGATTGCAAATTGTCCACAACTGGCACTGCAACTCAGCAGACTGCGACTGTTTGCTGACAACTGAGGTTATCCAGACGAGCAGCGTCACCTGCAAAGACAGCGAGAGGATCAATTCAAAGAACTGCAGAAAACTCATGGCCGCTGTTCTTCGAGTTTCGCGATCGCGGCTTTCAGTTCGGCAAGTTCCTCATCGGAAACGTGCGAATCTTCCAGCAGATTCAGCAGCAATGGACTCACCGACTTCCGCAACAGGTTCTTCTTCAAGTCATTCGCAACACGCTGACACACCTCTTCGCGTGTCACGGTGGGAACATAGACGAACGCGCGGCCTTCCTTGTACTTGCGTAACACGCGGCGTTTCTCCTCAAGGATCTTCAGTGTGGTCATGACCGTGGTGTACGCGAGTTCGCGCGGCAACGAATCACAGACCTCCTGCACAGTCGCGTGGCCACGCTCCCAGACGATGTCCATCACTTCCAACTCGCAGCGAGTCAATTGGTTCTCGGGCATGTTGACAACTCGACTTTTTTCTAGAAGTGGCAATCTCTCAATGTGGCCATTCGCCGGTACGCTTGGGCATCCACCCCTTCGCTGACTCCGGCGACATGTCCATCCCCCCAGAGGAACTGGGAGACTCCAGGATGCCTGCTGGCGAATTCGCATTCATCGCAGACTCGGCAATTCGGTCCCGTCATCATTTGTCCAACGACACGACAGGCATGATCCTCTCCACGCAGGTCGAAGCCATACCAGGTCGAGGGGAGTCGTTCCATGGTGCGCTCGCCGACGATGCACGTGTTGCTCAGCCCGTCCTGGAAATCGCGAAATCGGATGGCCTTGGCTTCGATGAATGCACCTTCGCCGATCGGCGCAGGAACAACATCGTCGGGTTCAGCGATCCCAAACACACCAACATAACTCGCCGTCGGGAGTTCGATGAGCACCGACGGAGGCGAGCCAGGAGACAATGCTTCCATCAGCGGAAAGCGAGGGACGGAGATATCCGACGGACACAAGTAGACCGGCAAGCTTGTGGACCGCGCCAACGAGTTCGCTGGATACCCAATCGCCTCGCCCCGGTTGACGCTATCTGACACCGCTGATTGATCCAGCTGCGGCAAAATTGCCACCGCCCATGAATATGCAGTTCGATGGTCTCGGTCCCACTGCCAGCCAGGCGGTAGGCTGCCATGCTGATCGTGGTAGTTGTGTAGCGCCAGGCCAATCTGCCGCAGATGATTGTCGCATTCCATCCGGCGAGCGGCCTCCCGCGCGGCACCGACCGCCGGAAGAATCAGGGCCATGAGAAGCGCGATCACCGCCAACGTGGTCAATAGCTCCAGAATGGTGAAACCACACAACGTACCACGTTGCCATTGCAAGCGCGATCGGAGAACAGATTGGCCTGTCAACCGGTGCATGTTGTGGTTGATTCCCCTGAGTAGCAGGCGATTTCTGGTTCGGCAGAGCCTTTTCTACTAGTTTCTTAGTACATTGTCAAATGGGTCAACTTGGATTCTGTTGCTTGGGGGACGAAGGGCAGGAGTTCCTCTGACGTTAGTTGCTGATCAGAAGCGCAGACTCACCAGCACGCCAGAATACTCCGGTGTGGCAATCGGCAGCAGTTGCACCAGGCCGTCGTCGTCGACACGTGCAACTGCGCGCGTGGCCAGCCAAGCCATCGACCAGCCAAGCACCACCTGCGACAGATAATGGTCCCGATCATTGATGCGACTCCAGCCCGTCAGGCCGGACGCCACATACAGTCCGGACTTGAGGATTCGATTGCCGGTCATGTGCGCGGCAGTCAGAAAGGGCAGTGCCCCCATGAAGGCGTGTCCACTCGCGCCATTATCGTCTGCGAAAGGATGCCAGTGCGACTTCCCTTCCTCGGGGCGCGATCCTCCCGTCGCCAACTGCATCAGCAGCATCGGTGGCGCACCAACGACAAATGCCCGCATGGTTCGCTCGCCCCAGTCTCCCACGGGAGCCAAGTGTGAGTCTGCTGGCAGAAGCCAATGCAGCGCCATCGCCCCACCGTAGATCGGCAGCGTATAGGCTCCGTTCCCGAACGACTTGACCGTCTTGACGAAGCCGTTGGTTGACGGAACTCGCAGCGAATCGTAGTGCCGATCAAAGCTGCCATCGAAGTTTGTGTTGGCCATTAGTGCCGTAACGGTGGTCATCACAAAGAGCGGTTCCGCCGTTTCGCACGAATAGAACTCACGGTGGTCGGCTAACAGGTTGTGCAGGGTGTCCAGCGGGCCACTCGTGGCTGAAAAGTCGCCAGCGAGGATTAGCGAACGATCTTCAACCCGCCAATCGAGTAGCGTGGCACGCGCGTCGGAATTGGCAGCCCCCCCGCTGGTCCGTAGAGTGAGGGAAGCATCGAGTGCCCCGCCTGTTCGGTCCCCTCCCGTCAGATCGGCTTCCCCGGCGTACTCAATCCAATTACTGGATGCAGATCCATTCGCAATTGCATGCCACAAGCACTGCCGCTGCTGCCCGGATTGCTCCGCCGCAGACAGCACGGCAGCAGCAGCAACGACAAGCAATACGACCGAGCAGCGGAGCAAGAGTGGAATCCTTTCCCGTACGAGTTTCTTAGTAGTTCGACAGTTCTGTACGACATCTTTAGTATTTCGTCAATGACAACTCAGTCGGCAGTTCATTGCCGTTCCCCAGCGCTGACCAGCAGTCGCGGGCTGTTGAGACACGGGCATTTGCCACGCATCGAGTTGCGGCACAGGGCAAAACGCTCTTCATCAATCGACCAGCGCCGCGCGGCAAACGCGGAGCATGTTCTGCCCGAGGATCTTCTGCACTTGCTCATCCGTGTACCCCCGCTGCAGCAGGCCGACGGTGACCAGTGGCCAGTTGGTCCAGGCCAGAGTGGCCTGTCCGGGCCAGTTGCCGCCGAGGGCTCCGTCGGGCCAGAGTGCTCCGAAGCGAGTGCGTTGTTTGTCGCGGGTGGGGCGTTTTGCTTCGGGGGCGCGGCTGTGTTGGGATGTGTGGGCGACATCGGTGCCGATGGCGACATGATCGATGCCGAACTTCTCGACGACGTAGTCGATGTGATCGAGCAGCGCGACGATGTCCCCATTGCCGCCAAGGAAGTTCGGAATCCAGCAGATGCCGACGAGTCCGCCGGTATCGCAAATGGCTTTGATCACCTCGTCGGGCTTGGCCCGGATGTGATGATTCAGCCCGGCACACACGGTGTGGCTGGCGACCATCGGTTTGGTCGACACCTGGGCCGCTTCCAGACTGGTGCGCCAGCCGCTGTGCGCGACATCGACAATCACGCCGACGCGGTTCATTTCCGCAATCGCCGCGCGGCCGAAATCGCTGAGTCCCCCATTTGCCGTTTCGGCGCAGCCATCGCCCAGCATGTTACGACGGTTGTAGGTGACATGCATCATGCGAATGCCGAGTTGATAGAACAGCCGCACGTAGCCGAGTTCTTCTTCGACCGACACCCACTGCTGCGGCAGCGGGACACCATTGCCCGTGAGGTAAAGGCAGTGCTTTCCCTGTTCTTTTGCCACAACGATATCATCCGGTCGCGCAGCGCGGATCAGCACATCGCGGAGCATGTCCCCTAGATACGTGAACCGGGCGAGTCGCTTCATCAGCCGCAGCGGATTCTGTCCTTCCTCACCAGCGTTCTGAAAGATGCAGGTCACTCCGGCGCACTCGAATGCCTCGCGAAATTCTTCCCGCTCGGCGGGGACCACGGCCGCCCGGGTCATCATTTGATCTTCGGTGGCATCGGCGAATTCGGCGTCTGAGGCACCAGCATCGACAAGTTGTTGGAGCGTGGCCCCATCGAGTGCCGCACGCGGGGCGAAGCCATAACTGTCGAACACCAGCGAGTCACGATGCAGCCGCAGTCCCGCTTCAAGTTCAGCCGCCGTTGGCTTGAGCAGCGCAAGTGCCGCATCGCGTCCTTTGATCACCACTGGATTCGTGGTGACTAATAACGGATCGCGTTCGGGTGAATCGTCCGCGATCAGTCGCCGCGAGAGTTTGGAAACAGCAGCCAGGGCGACACCGGCCTGAAGAAACTGACGACGCGTGGGATGCATTGGGCAACCTTTCTGATTTGACGGGATACCTGATTCTCACACTTGCACGTGGCACGAACAAGGAATCGACAAATCGAGACCAATCTCAGGATCTGCCTCGCTGCGGGTGGCATGTGTCGGCTTGATTGCCTACCCTGAAAAATCTCCCTGCCGCGTTCACCCGCTGCATCAACGCAGATGCATGCGGTCGATGGTTGTGGCGGGCGCGTGTCTTCACAGCCTTGCTCTGGTGAGGTGTTTCGTCTGGACGGCGTTCTGCGCGAATGCCGACAACGAGTCCCCGGCTCAAACAGGAATAATGCATCTACGCCACCGAATTCAATTCCCCCCACAGGATGCCAACAATCTGGAGCAGGATGAAGTCAAGTTCCATCTGCTGGAACATGACGAGCGAGTTGAGCTTCGGTTTCACGATTACGGAGCGATCTACAGGCGGCAGGGCCTGTACGAACAGCTGTTCTACGACCGGTTGAAGTGTACTTCGCCAGAGAAGGTTGGTTCGCTGCTCAAGCAGTCGCTGGATGCATGCGGAGAGAAGTTCACGCAGCTGCGCGTGCTCGATCTTGGCGCGGGTAATGGCATGATGGGCGAAGTGCTCAAGTCTCACGGGGTTGCTCGACTGGTTGGTGCCGACATTATCCCCGAGGCCCGCGACGCTTGTTATCGCGACCGCCCCAGCATGTACGACGAATACTACGTGGGGGACTTCACCAACCTCGACGCCAGCGTGATCAAGGAGATCGACGACTGGTCCATCGACTGTTTGACCTCGGTCGCGGCGCTGGGCTTTGGCGACATTCCTCCCAAAGCGTTCTTCCAGGCGCTGCAGTTCGTGGCCGATGGCGGCTGGGTCGCCTTCAACATTAAGGAAACGTTCTTCAGCAACAGCGACACGTCTGGATTTTCCCGCTTCATTCGGGAACTGATCTTCTCGGAGTACCTGGAGATCCATCACATCGAGCGGTATCGCCATCGCCTTTCGATGGAAGGCAATCCCCTGTTCTACTTCGCCCTCGTCGCCCGCAAAACCGCTTCCATCCCGGATGATTTTCTGTACCGCAAGGAGATCACGGAGTGAATTGAACGCTGGGAAGAGGGGACCATACGGCGTAACGAAAGCACCGCTGCCGAATCACGGCGTTAGCAATGCCACAACGGATGATCCCGACGAGCAACGAGGATGATGGCGGCGGGATTCTGTATTGTGCGACTCACCATGTGAACGTCCAGCGATGTTGATCCACAGGTGCCTTGGCCGATGGCTCCTCGGCGACCGCGATCAACGGTTTTAAGTTGACCAAGTCTTTCACTCCCCCGCCTCCCATCTCAACTTCGAAAACTCCGGTTGAGGGCCTTGCCAGTTCTTGCTGCCCAGGAGGGTGCCGTTCTGGTCGGTGTAGGCGCGCCAGCTGAGGAGGTCGAGGTTGCTCCAGTTGGTGAGCGGGGTGCCGTCGGCGGCCTTGAAGTCTTCAGCTGCAAGGGAGAAAGTCTGCACGGTGTCGCCGCCAGTGAGATCGACAACGGCAACGTATTCGGTCTGTCGCCCTCGATACGGACGGAAGAAGTGCTCGGTTGCAATGATGACAAGTTGATTCGGCTCGTCTGACTGCACCTCGAAGGTGAGTCGTTGTCCCGGTTGGCCTTGCCACTTGGGATCGCTGAGCTTGCGTGTGGAGAACTCCCAGTGATGTGGGTTGTTGGCCGACAGCGTGTACCAGTCCTGCCAGCCGTGGACGAAGTCGTCAATGAGTGTTGAGGATGCATCTGTCGCGCGGCAGCCTGCCGCTTGCAGGTCCGTCGGCGTGGCAGTGTGCAGTAGCGACGTGATTGCGTATGTCGTCGTCTCACCGTTCGGCAGGATGACCGGTTCCGGAAGTTGGTAAACCACCTGCGCGACCGCGAATAGCGGTTGGTCGGTGTTGAGCAGCGGCAGCGCGGCGGACCACTGATTGCCATTTTGCGTCGCCTCTGCGGTTCGCCAGAACCGCGCCTGGGGATCGGGGTCGATGGAGTACATCAACTGCACGCGGTCGATCGGCTGCGTCGCATCGGGCGTGACCAGCAGTTGTGGGATGCCGTTGTCGGTTTGCAGCGTCAGCGTGGACTGTGGAGTCTTCGGGAACATGAATGTCCCCTTGAGGTATTGATCGATCCATAGTGGCCGGGTGACCTCGAACTCGGGAGTGAAGCGATGGTTGAGATGCGGCGTCATTGCGTAACGCACATTGTCGTGCGGAATGAGCGCTCCGGTCCGATAGGTGTCGTCCATGATGCCGTGAAAGTCGTTCGTCGCGCTCAACCACAATGTGGGCGCCTGGATCAGCGGGGCGTAGGATTCAAAGCCGATCGTCGCATCGAACAGATGTACGTCGCCATCAGGGAGGCGAGGTTGCTGTTGTGGAAGTAGCGGCCAGGGTTGATTTCGAAATCCTGATCCTCCCACCGATGGGGCAGCGACTTTCACTCGCTCATCGGTGCCGGCGACATAGATGGTCAGATTGCCTCCCATGGAATGTCCGTACACCCCCAGCCGACTTGCATCGACCTCGGGCTGTTGTTCGAGAAACGTCAAGCCCCGCCGCGAGCCGAGTGTGAGCAGATACCAGTTGTTATTGCGGGGGGACTCCTGGGCATCGAGATACAGTTCGCCCGGTCGCAGATTGAAGTAGCCGGGAACGTTGGTCTGTGTGGGGTTGACCGCACCCCAGTCCGTGTTGGGGTCATCGGGCTGCGCCTGTTCCATCTCGCGACCGCCCCAGTTAATCGACAGACAGGCATAGCCGCGCCGCGCGTAGTAGTCGACTTCGCGCAAAAACGCCCGCTGGCCACCGCCGTGCACATGTAGCAGCCCCGGCAATTGCTTCGCCCCTTTGGGGAAGGCATAGAACGCCGCCATGCGGGCGGGTTGATTCTTGAAGGTGCCGATGTGATAGGTGACATACCGGAACACAATGCCATCATCAGTCCACTCGCGAATCAGTTGGACATCGAGATCATCGCGACGCGGATCGAAGTCCTGCCAGAGTTCGGTCACCGTTTGCGGAACCTCCGCGGCGACCGGGGATGACGCGAGACAGACAAGCAGAACTGGGAATACCAACAGGCGACCGGGCATCGTGATAACTCACCGGATTTCGAGGAGATGGTTCAGGGCGTGTGGACATTCTGTCGATTGGATGCTTCCGCAAGGAACCGAGTTGCAGGCGAGCCAGAGTGCGGCAGCACCTGGGTGGTTCGGCACTCAACCGAACCTCGTCCGGGGCCTGACGGCCCTCGGCTCGCCTTAATCGATTCCGTAGCCGATCAGTTTGAATGTCCACACCCCCTAGCGTGAGGTGTCAGGTTGGTGGATGTGGTGGAGGAGTTCAAGCGCGTCAGTCGATGCGAGGAGCCACATCACTGAATCACTCCAGCGCCTTGAGCATTCCTTGCGCCTTGTGTAGCGTCTCGGCGTATTCATCCT
>JAGQQB010000010.1 GCA_020426425.1 Planctomycetaceae bacterium
GCAGAAACCGATCCGCCAGCCCGCCATGCTGTAGCTCTTGCTCATCGACGTCAGTTCAACACCAACATCAATCGCGCCGGGAGTGGAGAGAAAACTGGGGGCGACGTAGCCGTCGTAACAGATATCTGCGTACGCGAAATCGCTGATCACCATGAATTTGTACTTCTTCGCGAGCTTCACCAGATCGACGAAGAAATCCTGTTCAATCACTGTGGACGAGGGATTGTGCGGGAAGTTTACCACCACCAGCTTCGGCACCGGATACATGTGCTCGCACGTGTAGGCGACATTCTGCAGGAACTTGTTGGGATCCCGGACATCCAGCGCAATCGCGTTCCCGGCGGCGAGCATGACCGAGTACATGTGGATCGGAAATGTTGGTGAGGGGACAATGGCGGTGTCGCCCGGCCCCATCAGCCCCAGACACATGTGGCTGAAGCCTTCCTTCGAGCCAATGGTCGCGATGATCTCGGTATCGTGGTTCAGCTGCACGCCATACCGTTTCCAATACCGCTTGGCGACCTCCTTCCGCAGATTGCCAATCCCGTTGGCGACCGAGTAGCGATGGTTCTTGGGATCCTGCAGCGCCTCGGCGAGCTTGTCCTGAATGATCTGATCGGGCGGATCAGTGGGATTCCCCATCCCGAGATCGATCACATCGATCCCGGCCACGCGCTTCTCGTACTTGACCTTGTTGATCTTCCCGAACAGATACGGCGGCAACCGCTTCAGGCGATCAGCCACCGAGATGGAGAACGGATTGTCGGCAAACGGGACTTCGTTTTCGGTACGCATGGCCAAGAGCCAGTTTAAGTGGGGACGCGCGTCGGCCAACCATCGCCAACAACCGCAGATCGGGATTCTATCGGCCACCAAAGACTGCGGCGAGACAAGAACCGCTGAGTTTTTCTGGAGCGGCCTCCGACAGATGGTGCAAATGCTCAGCACTGCTGGCGTTGGTGGCGGCCATTTGAGGACACTGGCTCCGGGGCGCAAACCCCAACAACCATGCAGCAGACGCCCTCCGGTCGCCAAAACTGCCCCTCCCCTTGGCTTCGAGCTTGCGATTGTGTCACACTGCCTGTTCGCCTGTTGTGTTACGATGGGGTGCATTCGCCATCGTTGCAGGTTCGCTGATCCGCTAATCGATACGGGGATGTGCTCGATGCCTGGAATCCGCTCACTGCTGTGTCTGCTGGTCTTGTCCGTTGCCTCTGTCGTCAGTGCGGAGGGACGCCCGAACATTCTGTTCATCATCGTTGATGATCAGTCCCCGTTCGATCTAAAGACCTACAACCCCGACTCGATTCTGCAAACGCCGACACTCGATCGGTTGGCGGCGCAGGGAGTGGTCTTTGATGGCGCTTATCATATGGGTTCGTTCAGCGGAGCGGTCTGTACGCCATCGCGACATATGGTGATGTGTGGTCGCACGCTGTGGCATTTGCCGAACGCGCCCCAGGCGATCAAGAGCGGGCTTTGCCCGCAAGGACTCGAAGCCAGCACCCTGGCCGCAGTGTTCAACCAGGCCGGATACACAACGATGCGCACATGCAAGAAGGGGAACAGCTACGAGGGCGCCAACAAGCAGTTCACCGTTCGGCACGACGCGACCAAGCGGGGTGGGACACCGGAAACCGGCAGTGCCTGGCATGCCGAGCAGGTGCTCAATTATCTCGACGAGCGGGCCCAGTCTCGGGATAAGTCGCCGTTTCTAATCTATTACGGATTCTCGCATCCTCACGATACGCGCGATGGAACACCGGAGCTGTTGGAGAAATACGGCGCGGTCAATCACGCCGACAAGGGTTCGCTGCCACCGGCGAATCCTCGGCAACCAGCGCTGCCGACGAACTACCTGACGCAGCATCCTTTCCCGCATGGGCATCCTGGTTTGCGGGATGAAGTAGCCGTGAGCGGGGTGTGGGAGAAGCGAGATGAGCGGACGATCCGCAACGAACTCGGTCGGCAGTTTGCCTGCGATGAGAACATCGACCGACAGATCGCTCGTGTGCTCGACCGACTGCGAGAGATGGGGGAACTCGACAACACGTACATCGTCTACACCGCGGATCATGGAATGGCGATTGGGCGGCATGGGTTGCAGGGGAAGCAGAATCTATACGAACACACATGGCGCGTGCCGCTCATCGTCAGTGGACCGGGCATTCCCCAGGGTGTGCGGCGACAGGGAAACGTCTATCTGCTCGATACACTCGCCACCTTGTGCGACTTCGCGGGCATCGATCCGCCCGAGTCGAACGAAGGGCTGAGTTATCGACCGGTGCTTGATGGAGAGCGGGAGACCATCCGCGATGTTCTGTTCGGCGTCTATTGCGGCGGCACGAAGCCCGGCATGCGGTGCGTGCGGCAGGGCCCTTGGAAGCTGATCAAGTACGATGTCCTCGACGGGACGGTGCGGCAAACGCAGTTGTTTCACCTGGGCGAGAATCCCCACGAGTTTCTCACGCAACATGCAGACTCCGCCCTCGCACCTCAGTTGAACTATTCGCTCGCCCAGACGCAGCGCAATCTGGCCGACGATCCATCGTACGCCGCCAAGCGGGCGGAACTTGAAGCCTTACTGCTGTCCGAGATGAGGCGACTGCATGATCCCTACCGATTGTGGGATCAACCAGACGATGGGTTGCCGCCGATGACGCAACCAGAGCAGAAGCCAAAACGTAAACAGCGGAACAAGGACGGGAAGTAAACCGGTGGCGTTCGTTGCCCGTTAACGCTGGCAGCGGTTGTTCCGTCTGCCTGATCGTGGCGTTCGATCGCGCAGCGATCCACGACAATCAGGCCCGATGGCTAAGCGGCGCTTACCGCCGCTCAATACCATTCGCGTTTGTTGACCACGTTGAGCAGCGGCTCACCGTGCGCGTAACGACGCACATTCTCGACCAGGGTTTCAAGGTGTCGTTGCGGGATTAGCGGAGATGCGGCCGCAATGTGCGGGGTGATGAGAACATTTTCCATCTCCCACAAGGGATGCTCAGGTGGCAGCGGCTCCTGTTCGAAGACATCGAGCGCGGCACCAGCGATGTCGCCCTGCTCAAGCGCGATCGTCAAATCGTGCAGATCGACAATCACACCACGGCCAATGTTGATCAGCCAGGCAGTCGACTGCATCAGCTGGAACTGTTCGGCGCGGAACAGCTTCTCTGTACGCGGCGTGTGCGGCGCGGCGATGACGACGAAATCGCTCTCGGCAAGCAGCCGGGGACGTTCCTTAGTTGGCCAGACTTCGTCGATCACGTCGGGCACCGACCGCACGAGAGGATCGACTCCGCAAACCGTCATGCCGAGCAGTCGTGCCTTGCGGGCGATCTCGCTCCCAATCGCACCGACGCCGACGATCCCCAATCGACACCCGGCCAATGTCCGATGGGCGAGATCAATCGGACTGACGGCACCGGGGCCGGTCGCGTTACTGGCGCGGGTCGACTCCCCCCCAATCGGCGCCCAACGATGCTGCAGTTGCTGCCGAAGATAGATGTGCAAGTTGCGAACAATGCACAGCATCTGACCAACGACATGCTCGGCGATCACATCCCCGAATAGCCCGCGCATGTTCGTCAGCGTGCAGGGATGCTCGATGAGTTCGGGGAACAGATAGTGCTCCAGGCTCGCCGTCGGCGATTGCACCCAGTCAAGTTCTCCAGCGGCGGCAAGTAGCTCGGGCGTGAGCTTGCCGAAGAAGGCGGACGCCGAAGGCATTTCCCCCTGAGCCTGCTTAAGGGTGTCGCAGTTGCAGAGCGAGACTTCTCCTGCAACTTCGCGCAGGCGCTCCAATCGGGCGGAATCAACGGCAGGATGCAGAACGAGTTTCATGCTCTTGGCTGGTGTGATGGTCTGTGTCAGGACGGGCGATCACGGTTTGGACGCGATTGACGAGTCTGGCCGCGTTGCCTGCATTGGCACCGAGGTGGCACCGTGATTGGCTCGACGCTCTGAACTGGCGACCGTGCATTCTGATCGACGAAGCCCTGCGCGTCATGCGATGTTGCGGAGGGACTCGGCACGATTCGGAGTATCGTGCGACACTGGCGTATGCCGCGTCGTCCCGCATCATTCCATGTCGTCAACGGTTCTAAAACCCGCCGGCTGATGGAGTCGCCGGTACGGGCGATTCCTCAGGGGGCAGCTGTTTGCGACTGAGTTCCTCGTAGTAACGGCGCACGAATTCGGCATACCGCTCGGGGACAGGATCGCGGTCGATCGGGACCAGATCTTCGCGGTCTTCCCGACGGGCGAGTTCCTCCCGCAGACGCTCTTCAAGTTCGAGCATGGGACCATAGATCTTTGAACGCACCAACTCCCAGTTGGGCTGTTTGGAATGGCGCTTCACATCGACACGAACTTCACGAGCTTCGTCACGGATGGCTGCAACCTTCGCTTTGAGTTCAGGGTCGGAAACCATCTCTTCAATGCCGCGCATCCGATCAGACCAGTCGAGGAACTCATTTCCGGTGAGCGGCATGTTCGGCCCCATCGCCCCGCCTCCTTCCTCACTCCCCGAAGTCGCCAGCGACTGCACCACCGATTGCACCGAGCCACGTTGCGGTTGCCTCGAACCTCCTGGTTGCCCAGGCTGCTGTCCTTGCGATTCCCCAGGCTGCTGGCCGGGTTGTTGACCTCCCGGTGATTGTCCTGGTTGTTGACCAGGTTGTTGTCCCGGTTGCGACCCCATGGGCTCACCCGAGTTGTTCCCCGATTGTTGTCCTGGTTGTTGCTCAGGTGACATCGGTTGATCCCCCGCCGGCGCCATCGGTGAGCCGGGATTTTGTCCGGGCATCGGTGCCCCGGCGCCATCATTCATCGGCTGCCGGGGTTGTTGACCGTTGGGCATCGGTTGCCCCGGTTGCTGTGACATCGGGTCGTCGCCGCCAGGAGCCTGTCCCGGTTGGTTCGGCGATTGCTGCCCCGGGCGCGGAGTGGAATCAGGATCGTTCTGAGCGAGTTCCTGTGCAATCGCGTCGGTCAGTTGCTGCAATTCGCGCTGCGCGAGTTTGAGCGCCTCGGTTTCGTCGCCGAGCACGCTATTGGCGGCCTCCTGTACGCCCGACTGCAGTTTCTCGATGGCCTTCCGCGCCTGTTCCTCCAGCGTCTGCGCTTCGCGGTCGTATCCATGCCGATACAGGTTCGACGCCACATCGAGCGACTCTTCGGGGTTGTAAGGCCGCATTTCCCGCAGCGTGTCGTACAACTTGGATGACAGCAGTGGCTCGCTCACTTCGGAATCCTCGACCAAGGACCGCATACGGTTCAGTGTGTCGGAGAGATCCTGCTTCTGCTGACGTAGTTGCTCGGTCACTTCGCTGCGGTTCTGTTGCTGGGGTTCCTCCCGCAGTGATGGTCGCTGAGCCTCCTCCGGTTTCCCCGCACTCGGATCGCGCATCTGCTGGCTAAGTTGCTCCTGCTGGTCGGCCAGTTCATTCACATCGTCGCGCAACTCACGCACACGTTCATCAAACTCGCCCGCCGACTGACGCCGGAACTCTTCCTTAAGTTCTTCGAGTTCCCGCTGCGCTCGCGTCCCTTCGGCAAGGGCGCGGGAGGTTTGCTGTTCCTGAAGCGCCTGGGCTGTTTGCAGGACGCGTTCGCGGGTCTGCTGAACCTGTTCGCGAGCCTCTGCCATGCGCTCCTGGTTCTCGGGGCGATTCATCCGTTCCTGGAGTTCATCCAGATCTCGCAGCAGTTGCTGTTGTTCTTCCTGCAACCGCTTGAGTTGTCGTTCCAGTTCCTGACGCTCCTCCTCCGTCATCGCCTCCCGCAGCTTGTTCTGCAGTTCTTTAATCTTCTCGTTGACGTCTTCCTGACGCCGGGCGAGTTCTTTCAATCGGTTGAGCACCTGCAGTTGCTCCTGCATTTGCTGATCCCGTTGCTGCTGCGCCTGTCGCTCCTGTTCGTAGCGATTGCGGTCGTTCTTGAGTTCGAGTTGCTGCAGTTGCTGATCGAATTTGTCCTGCGAACTTTGCGACTGCCCTTTCGACTGCTGGGCGTTCATCACCTGCTTTTCGCGGGACTGCAATTTGAGCAGCGCGCGATACGCAGCGCCTGCAGGCTTCTGCGGTCGCTCCAGTTCGCCTGGCAGATTTTGTTGCGCGACGACGGCAAATTGCTCGACCGTCTCGGCCATGGCGTCGATCGCTTCTTGAGCGAACTGCTTCATCAGGATGTCATCCAGTTCGGCTTCCATCTGCTGAGTGAGTTCCAGGACTTGCGACTGCGACTCGGCGAGCGTCCGCAGGTCCTCGGGGAACTGCGGCGAAGGAGACTGCTTCCGTTCGCGACGAATGAGATTCCAGATGCCAACGACAATCTGCCTCTGCAGTTCGACCAGCTTCTGGCTTGGCGTCGATGGCTCCTGCGATTCACTGGGGGGTGGGGTTACCTGCCGGAAGATCTCTTCGAACGGACGGACCTCGGCGAAGAACAAATCACTGAATGCCCGCCGCGGCTCACCATCAGGGCCGATGTCGTCGGCGTAGAAATAGTACGCGATCAGATCGTTCGGCGCGACGGTGAGTTCCTCCAGCGCGAGGAGATGCTCCATGTTTGGACGCTGTTCCGCCGCCGCCTTGTCACCAAGTTTCACCGATTGTTCCGATCCATTCGGCAACTGATAGGCCAGCCCGTATTCCAGCAGTCCATAGTCATCACTCGCTTGCGCCTGGAGCGACACTTCCTGCAGCGGCGAGACCCGCAGATCCCGCTTTGGGAACGCAACTTTCAGTTCCGCCGGTCGATTCGGAGCAACCTCGACATAGAACGCCGGTGGTTCGCGATTCGTGCGGCCATCGGCATCGACCAGTTGCAGTTCGAAACGATGCCGCTCGATCCCCTCGGCCAGCCAGGTCACGCGCATCCGAACGTGCGTGCTCGACTCCGAACCATCGCCAGCAGCAGGTGGCGACTCGATTTCGAGTGGCAACTCGGTGCCGTCATCAGATACCAGTCTTGCCGACGTGACCGATTTATTGAGTTCGCAGTGCCATGTCAGGGACGTTCCTTCGACAACGCTCACCCGACGGACATCTTGAATCGTTTGCGGCGACAGCCCTGTGTAGTTTGGATACGTCAGTTCGGCATCGGCCTGGACCAGTTCGGGGTAGACAAACGTGGTGATGCGGAACTCCTCGGAGGCGGCTCCGTCGTACTCAACGTGGTAGGTCAGATCTCGTTCAACTTCGGCCAGGCGTCCACCGAACAAGGGATCGTCAAGACTCTTCTGCAGCGGCAGTCGAATCTGTTCGCCATAATCATCCTGTGCGACAAGCGTAACGTCGTGCGGTAACGGACCGGTAAAGCGAGCCATCACCAGCAGGCTCGTTCCGCGTTCCAGCTCTGTGCTGCCCGGCTCGACCTGAATGGCGACCTGTCGCGAGGGATCGACGTGGGATGGTGTGTCGTGTGCCGCGACCGGTGCCGTCGGTGTCCGCCGCGCGTGCTGGAATGCCTCCGAGCCAGACCACAAGGCGAGCAGGCACGCGCTCCACATCGCCAACCGACCCACGACGAGACGTCGTCCAGGCACTGCCTGCTTCCAGGGATGCAGCGCCGCATGCTGCAATGTCTCCCCAAGCACCTCGCGCTGCAAATAGCGATATCCTCCCGAATGAACGTCGGGATGCATGCCGAGTGCGGTGATCAACCGAGCGTCGAGGTCGGTGTGCGTTTGCTCAATCAACTCTGCAGCCTGCCGCCGGTCGTCGAGCGATGTTCGCCGGGTCAGCAGACCTAGCAGCAACACCAGCAACAGACCAATCAGGAAGACCGGTAAAGCATGCGGCTGTCCGCCGGGGACAACGTTGAGCAGCGCCACCAACAGCCCCAGAATCAGCCAGCCGACCGCCATGGCCCGCAAACCTCGCAGGATCCGTAGTCGCTGCGCGACTTCATCCACTCGTCTAAGCAACCGGGCGTCGGTCATGGGCAATCTCGCACAGAAGCGGGTGAACAGCCTCGACAAGATTCTACCGCAGGACGAAAGCCAAGTCAGCAGTGGAACAGGGAACGAGGTTTGAACTTCGGAGCCGCCTTCGCGGTCTACGCCTCAACGCCGAGCCGATGCGTCGCATTGCGCAACGCGAAAAGCCGCAATCCTGTGGTCTGCGTCACTGCGACGTCAGACCAGGGATTACGGCTTTGCTCGGGTGATCGCCCCCGGAATGTGGCAGACGGTTGTCTGCGGCACCAGTGCATTGTCTCTGAAAGTGATTGCGGTCAGTGACAACAATTACGCGGAAGATCGACTCGCGTTCGAGCTTCCGCGCCTGGTGATTAGCGCTGAACCGGCGACTGGAAATTCGTTTCGTTCGTCGCGGTCCGGGCTCCGCCGGGTGCCGGTGGAGTTGCCACGGTGCCCCCCTCGGGAGATGGAGGCGCTGCAGAGCCGGGAACCCAGTTCCCCACGTGCCACACTCCGTACGTTTCCACCACGGTCGAACCAAGATCCTGCAGTTCGTAGCGTAGCTTGGCCGAGGTCATGTTCTCGTTGGCGATCACCCGTTGCAGGATGAAGCGACGATTTGACGGGACATAGGCGAAGAACTTGCCACCACCAAGTTGGTCGTTTTCCGCCAGCAGCCGCAACAGCGCGGTACGCGGGACATCGTTCGAGGATTTCGGCAGTTCATCGAGCCAGGCCATAATCCACAGCCACTGAGTGTCCTGGCTGAGCACGGCGGACATCGAGAGTTCCCACTGCTGGTCTTCCAGGGGAGCGACAAACGCGAAATCGTACCGTTGTTCTTTCTTGTCGGCTTTCAGACCGATCGCTTCGATCATCTGGCCCAACTGCTCTTCCGTAATTTGTCCAGGCACGGCTTCCTGAGCCTGCAACGGGGATACGGCGGCGGCAACACCCGCCAGAGCGCCGGAGGTAATCCATTGGCGTCGGGAGAACTTCATGATGAGGACACTCCTTTGTCACATCGGTGGTGCGAATCACGCACCTTGTCGAACGCCCGGAACGGGCAGGTGGGTCACGAATCCAGGCTCCCCACCCTGCCGGTTCAACCCTGGTGGGTGAGGTAATCCAGACAGATCTGCGACCAGGTTTCGAACTGGTCGCGCGATTGCGCCAGTTGTTCCGGTTCGGCAAATCCTGACTGTATGATCGACTCTTCACGGGGCCGAACTTTGGGCTGTTCCAGGTCAAAAATGTGAACAACGCCCAAATGCACCCGACCCACATCGGTCTGGTCGTCGTTGATCAGGCCCACGCAGCGTTCGGTAAACTGTGTCTCCAGAAAGACTTCCTCCTCAATCTCACGCCACATTGCCTCCCGGTAGACCGAAATTCCGCTCCCTTGGTCCTCCGCCGAGATGTGGCCGCCGATGCCAACTGACATCTTGCTGTGCAGCCGACTCTCCCCCTGCGAACCCCCACGGGTGTAATGGAACACCTGGCCCTCATGTCGGAAGATGCAATACGGAATGAGCTGCTTGAAGC
This sequence comes from Planctomycetaceae bacterium, assembly GCA_020426425.1. Taxonomy (GTDB): domain Bacteria; phylum Planctomycetota; class Planctomycetia; order Planctomycetales; family Planctomycetaceae; genus JACKHO01. The sequence goes on from JAGQQB010000010.1 coordinate 9,464, forward strand.
TCGGATCCTCTTCCACCTCGGGCCGGGGTCGGTAACTGACGTAGTGGGGATCAAACAGTGTGTTCAAGTACGGATCGATATTGTCCGTGAACCCCTGGAAATGTCCGACCTCATGAAACAACAGCGTGGGGACCACCAGCACATGTTCAACCGTTGACTGTGTACTCACCGAGCAGACTCCTTTCACGAATCCGTTGTTGACTGACCGGTTCGCAGGATAGGCCGTGGCGAGGCAAACTTCGAGGGAGCCGGTGACGGAGCGTGGAAAGTGATGGAGCGGCGGGAAGACATGGGGCAAGAGACCGATGCGAGAATGTGAGTCTGTAACTGCGGCGTTACAATGATCTCACGGCTATGGGAACTCTGGTCAACAAACAGGTGTGCTATGCGTTTGGCTCTTGGAATCGTATTTGGTGCGCTCTTGCTCATGTTGTCCCGAACCGTGCTGGCCGAGGAGCGACTTGTTCCCCAGCAGCATGCGACGATTCAGGCGGCGATTGATGCCGCCGCAGTAGGCGATACGGTGCTGGTTTCCGCCGGACGGTACCCAGCCTCGCTGAAGTTCAAGCCGGGAGTGCATGTGCGGAGCGCTGGGGATGACACTGTCGGCAAACAGGGATTGTTGCGGGCGGAACAGACCATTCTCGATGGCAGTCTCGTTCCCGAGGGAATAGCACCTGGAATTCAACTGGCTGCGGGAGCGACGCTGGATGGCTTCACCGTGACCAACGTCGGCAAGTATGACGAAGCTCGCTGGCAGCAGGACCATACCACACAGGGAGAGCATCAGCCGCACGAGCACATTGGGCTGTTTGGCATTCCGGCGATCGCGATCGATGGCACCACCTGCACGGTGAGGCACAATATCGTACACCACAATGGCGATACTGGGATTGGCATTCAGGGGGGCGAAGGCACGAGTTGTTCGCCCCTGGTTGCGCATAACATCTGTTATCGCAACATGGGGGGCGGCATTGGCTCGATGCGCGGTTCGACAGCGTTGATCCAGAACAACACCTGCTTCGAAAACTACTACGCCGGGATCGGTCACTCGGGAGCCAGTCCATTCGTACTGAACAACGTCTGCTACGGAAACATCCGCGCGGGCATTGGGATCAGTGAAGGGGCATGCCCAATCGTGCGCGGGAACCGCTGCTATCACAATCGCCGGGCTGGGATCGGCATTCGGACAGGTGCCGAGACGGCTCCCGTCGTAGAGGGGAACGAATGCTATGAGAACGAGATGGCGGGCATTGGCTGCGAGGAACATGCCCGACCAATTGTGCGGAACAACCATTGTCATCACAATAAACTCGTGGGCATTGGGGCTCAGGAGGGAGCAGAGCCGCTGCTGGTGGGCAACCGCTGCGAGGAGAATCAGTTGGCGGGTATTGGACTGCGCGATGGGGCACACGGAGTTCTGGTCGAGAACACGAGCACCCGGAACAAGACCGCCGGGATCGGGATTGAAGAGGATGCGCACGGCATCCTGCTGCAGAATCGCTGTGAAGAAAACCGACTGGTCGCGATCGGCATCCCCAGCGGTGGCGAGGCGTACCTGCATGGCAACCACTGTTCCCGTACCGGTGGCATGCCGCCGCTCGTTGCCCTCCGTAGCGGGGCCAAGGCGGTGCTGACGCAGAATCAGTTTCAAGGCGGCGGGGTCGCAGCGGTGCTGATTGAAGGGGAGGTGACCCTCTGCGACAACGAATTCATCGGCCAAGGGCCAAAACAAGGCACTGCCGTCTGGGTCTGGAAAGGGTCGTCGGTTCAACTGCACGCAAATCACTTTGCCGACTACCGCAAGGCCCTCGGTGCAGCCGAGTCCAGCGTCTCGGCCAGCGAGAACATAATCACCGGGTTTCAACAGACGGCCATCCAGGTACAGCGCCCATCCAGTCCCGCACATGTGTTTGGGAACAGAGCCTACTCAACTGAGGCAAAGGCCCAATGTGCCGCTGTTGACGAGCCGCATGGCATCGTCGCTCAGAACACCGTTGAATCGCCTGCCGCAAACGGTGAACCAGACTCGGATCCTGCGTCGCCTCGCCAACCGTAGGTCAGCTTCACGAGGCCCGGTTCCCGTAGCGTCACGAGGTTTGGTCCAAATGAGCGCGAAATGCCGCTGGTAGACAGTCCGGCAGGTCGGATGCGATCACCCCATATTCGGTCAATCCCCGTGCTGCGAGATCGCCCGCCAGTCCGTGGAGATGCACACCCAGCCGAGCCGCCTCGAACGGCAGCATCCCTTGCCCCAGCAGTGCGGTGATCACCCCGGTCAGGACATCGCCCGAACCGCCGGTCGCAAGGCCACTGTTGCCGGTCGCGTTGATGGCATAGCGGGTTCCATCCGTGATCACCGTCCCGGCCCCTTTGAGGACGATGACGACGTCATGTTGTGCGGCAAAGTCAGCGGCGAGGCCAACTCGATCAGACTGGATCGCCTCGATCGTCTGGCCGGTTATCTTGGCAAACTCACCGGGGTGCGGCGTCAGAATTCGCGGAGCCGCATGCGTTGACCAGTTGGAGCAATCGGCCTGCGCCAACAGGTTGAGAGCATCGGCGTCGACCACACCAGGCGCGACGCAATTGGCATACATGCCGCGCACGACTGTGTCGACATGTGCCCCCTGTCCCAGGCCCGGTCCGATGCCGACGGCGTTCATCCCGCTGGTCGCCTGGAATGCCACATCGGAGGCCGTTGCCTGCAACACACCAGGGCGCACTTCGGGCAGCGGGATGGTCAAATAACTCGGTTCGCCTCCGGCGATGAGAGGGACGCAACATTCCGGTGTCGCCACGTATACGAGGCCCGCGCCACTCCTGAGGGCGCTGCGCCCAGCGAGGATCGCAGCGCCGGTCATGCCCCAACTTCCCGCCACGAGCAGCACTCGGCCAAATGTTCCTTTGTGTCCAGACGCAAGTCGCGCTGGCAAGGCAGGCACGGAGTCAATCAAATCAAGAGGCATCTTAGTGGCCACACCGAGCTTGGAAACAGGAGCAGCATTGCGGTACCACGAAGCGAGTCCCCTATTGGACTCCCAGCACATGTTCCGCCCACAACGCCGCTCCAAGTACGCCCGCTTCATCACCCAGTTTGGAGAGCCTCACTTTGAACTTATCGCGGAAAGCGGGCATGGCCCGCTTGGTGGCCGATGCGGAAACACGGTCCAAGAACAAATCCGGCATGGCTTCCACCATGCCGCCCCCAAGAATGACGACGTCCGGTGACATCACGTTGACCACGCCTGCGATCGCGATCCCGATGTACCGGGCCGCCTCGCGGATGACATCTTTGACACCTTTGTCCCCCTCTTTCACGGCTGATGCCAGCGCGCCGCTGCGGATGTTCGCCAGATCGGTTCCAGTCTTCTCCAGCAGGTAAGGAGCATCTCCGTGATATGCCGCTCGGGCGCACTGCGAGGCGATTGCCAGTCGACTGGCGACCGATTCGAGGCAACCACGTTGTCCGCATCCACAGCGCGGCCCATTGGACATCACCTGGACATGCCCAATTTCGACGCAGGAACTGCCAGCGCCGCGCAGGATTTCGCCCTGATACACACATCCGCCGCCAATGCCGGTGCCGCAGAAGACCGCGAGGACACACCGGGCATCGACTGCTGCTCCTTGCCGATACTCGGCGTAGGTGCCGGCATCGACATCGTTCAATACAGCGACCGGACAAGTGAAGGTCTTTTCAAGACGTTCCTTCACGTTCACGGTATCCCAACCGAGATTCGGCGGTTGGAGGAGAATCCCCTTATCCATATCAACTGGTCCCGGACAACCGATCCCAATCCCGCGTAGTTCGCTGCAGGTGATGCCTGCTTCTTCAATCGCCTTCTGTGTTGTTTCGACCACCCGATCGAGACCATTGTCTGCCCCGGACCCCGGCTTCGTTCGCTTGCGTTCACGGCCGATGATCTTCCATTTCTCATCGTACACCTGGGCCAGCATTTTGGTGCCGCCCAGATCAAATCCCAGCCAGTATTTGCGGTCTGCCATCAGAGTCTCGTCCTGGTCGTTATGTTGTATGACGCACGCTGAGCATGCGCAGCCCTGTCCTACGGCTTGGCTTTCACAGTCACCCGGCTTGTCCCCCCCTCTGCCACAACGATGGGCAATGTCCATCGTTCGCTGGCAAACCGGCAGACGCCCCCTTTGCCATCGCTGCAGAACTGGTACGTCAGTTGAATTTCCAGTTCCGTCGAACCGGTCGCTCCGGTGAGCGGAATCGGAAAGGTCGCCGTCTTGCCATCGGTCTGAGCCTGCTTCTTCGGACCGATTGCCGCTGGATTCACCTGCTGTTGTGCGTCGTCCGCACGCAGTCGATAGCCGATGGGAGCGAGTTGATTCAGCTTGAAGTCGAGCGGCAAATCAAACTCAACGGTCACCTGAATCGTCTCGCCACTCACCGTGACCTGTGGGAGACGCTGGGCAAGCATCCCGTCCGTCTCGTCTTGCGGCATCGCCTTCGGATGGGCAGGCGGGGTCAATCCTTGAATCACGAGTTCGGTCGTCTGCTTCGTCTGGAGATTGGTCCGCAGCAGACGATGGTTGTTCGTGTCGGCAATCAGGACCTCATCCCCCACGACAATCAGTCCCGCCGGTTCGTTCAGTTCGACGGGATCGAGACCAGTACCCCGCGTCCCAGTTCCCAGCCAGGTGGTGCATTCGTTCGTCTTCAGATCGATCCATTTGACCTTGTGGTTGTAGGTGTCGGTAACGAGTAGCGATCCGTTGTGATATGCCAGCCCGATCGGATGCTGCAGTCGAGCCTCGGTCCCAACACCATCGATGTCGCCAAACTCGAACAACGATCGTCCTTGTGGCAAGTCGTGCGGCCCAACCAGAGTCGTCACCTGACCGTCGTCGGCAATGTCCGCCCGTCGTACGGCGGAGCCTTCGCTGTCGACAAAGAACAGCGACTTTCCGTCGGAGACGATCCCCGATGGCTGCGCCAGCGCCGCTTCGGCGAGCGGGGCATCGAGAATATCTTCACGACCAGTGCCCGCGAAGACTTCGAGTCCCTTGGAACCGAGGTCGTGTTTCCATAACTGATGCGGCCCCGCCATCGCTATGTACAGCACTCCGCCCTGATGCCACAAATCCCAGGGGCTATTCAATTCCGTTTCACGCAACGGTCCCCCATTGGGGAAGATGTCGCTGTTGCGGGCGTACCGCGAGTGCGACTGTTTGCCAGTCCCGGCAAGCGTCGACACAGTTTGTTGCTTGAGGTCGATCGTCCGCAACATGTGGTTCTCGGTGTCGGCAACATAGAGCACATCGCCCACCAGCGCCATCCCCTGGGGATGGTCGAACATCGCCTCCGCATAGCCGCCATCTTTGTGGCCGATCTGTCCAGACCCAATCGTCACCAGCAGTTCCCCTTGCAGGTTGCTGATGACGATCCGGTTGTGATTGCTGTCGGAAATGAACAACCGATTCCCCGGTACATCAGCCAGCAGCTTGCCCGGATACCGTAGCGGCGTCGGGGCGACTTGCTCGCGTTCCAGGTTAAACTTTACCGGCGTTTCATCGAGTGTTCCCTTCGCCCGGTGATAGGCGATCATCTTGCTGATCACCATGTCGAACAGTTCCCGATTCCCTTCGCCCGGCTGCTGACCGACAAACTGCCCTTCGGGATCGATCAACACGAATGTCGGCCAACTGCGAAACCCGTACTTGCGGGCGATCGTCATGTTCGCGTCGTTCACAACGGGATGAGATATCTCATACCGCATGATCGCCTCGCGGATGTTCTCGCCGACCTTCTCGTTGTCGAACTTCGCCGCATGTACCCCGATCACGACCAACTCGTTCGGATACTTCTCTTCCAGATACTTCAGGTCGGGCAGCACGTGCATGCAGTTGATGCAGCAATACGTCCAGAAGTCGAGCAGCACAATCTTGCCGCGCAGTTCCTTAATGGAGATCGGTCCGTTGCAGTTGTACCACTCCACACCCCCTTCGAAACTGGGGGCGGGCAATCGACCGGGGAAGGGATTCTCAGCTGGGACAGGTTCGGTCTCTGCCGTCTTGTCATCACCGGCACCGTTCGCCGCGTCCTGGGCTGTGTCATCGGCCCTCATCGGACCGCTCGCTAACAGTGTAAGCAACAGGCCATAGGCCACGCTCCGCCACAACCAGTTTGCTTGACCGCGCATTGCAACATCCTTCATTCCAACTCGTCCTCCAGGCAACAGACACCTGGTCGAGGCGTCTCCACCTCGCATACTAGAGCACCCCGACCAATCCCGCCAAGTCGGAGGGGGTGCAATGGAAGAGATGGGATATGTGCATCTCGAATCCACGCACTCTTTAGAGTTGCACACCCCAAAAGCGTGGGCTGCCGGAAATTCGTTTTGCTCCGATGGCAACCATCGGGTAAGATGGGGCCATCTCACTTCCCGCAAGGAGCGTTCTCGCCCAATGTAGATCACGGCCTCTCATTTCCAGATCAGGAGCAACACGATGTACTCTGCTTGCCAACTTCACGACCGCCTGGTGCATTGCCGGGAACTCGAATACATCCTGATCGGAGACCTCCGGGATCTGTTGGACGATCCTCCCTGTGACGAAACCGGCCAGTGGCTCCTCGCCGTATTGAACACGTTGCTTGAGACCCTGCCTCAGGACTTTGAACTCAGTTCGCAGAACGGATACCTCGATTCCGTGCTCGCTGAATACCCGCATTGGGAGCCGGTCGTGGAGCGGCTGGAGAACCAGCGGTACGAGTTGTACCGTCGCCTCATTTCATTGCGGAACAAACTGCAGGTTAATGCGAGCTACACCGCCTTGGCCGATATGCTCAAAGGGGAACTCACCACTTGGATGAGTGCCTTCAAGGTGCTGCGTCAGCATGAGCAGCGGCTTGTCCTCCTCTCCACCCACCTCGACGAAGGGGCGGGCGGCTGAGTTTGAGGGGCAGGGAAGCGTGTGATGGACAAGCATGTCGCTGCCATCGGCGTTCCTCCATGCCACCGCCCAGACTCTCGACCACGCTGAATTCCCTCCGGCCCAGTTGCAATTCGCGCAGGGGCATCTCATCCTGCTTGGGAAAGATGCCCCTTCGTTGATTTGTTCTGGAGTCTCCCCATGCGCTGTGGCTGCTGGTTCCTGGTCGCGTGTCTGTTCCTTGCTCAAGTCGAAACAGACGCTGCTGTCCGACCCAATGTGGTGGTCATTCTCGTGGATGATATGGGCTACTCAGATATCGGCTGCTACGGCAGCGAAATCCCCACACCACACCTGGATCAGCTCGCCGAGAACGGATTGCGGTTCACGCAGTTCTACAACACCGGTCGCTGCTGCCCCACGCGAGCGAGTCTGCTGACTGGGCAGTACTCACATCAAGCGGGGGTCGGTCACATGACGGATGACAAAGGTCCCGAGCATCCCGGATTTCGCGGTTTCCTCAATCGGCAGTCGCTCACACTGGCCGAGGTGCTAGGCCCGGCGGGCTACATGACCGCTGCCTCTGGGAAGTGGCACGTTGGTCACAAAGAACAGTCGATGTGGCCGCTGCAACGCGGATTCGATCGGTTTTACGGCGTGCCCGAAGGAGGCGGGTTCTACTTCAAAGTCAAGCAGGGACGAACCGTCGTGCGGGGCAACGAGGTGCTGTACTCCGCTGAGCAACAGCCACCTTCCGATTGGTATTCAACTGATGCATGGACCTTGGCCGGACTCGAGTTCATCGACGAGGCCCTCTCCGCCAAGCAGCCGTTCCTGCTCTATCTGGCTCACAATGCTCCCCACTTCCCGTTGCAGGCGCCCGAAGCCGACATCGCCAAGTTTCGCGGCAAGTATCGCGCCGGCTGGGATGCATTGCGGGCGGCTCGACATGAACGGCAAATTGAACTGGGACTTGTGGATAGGCAGTGGCCGCTCGCGCCCCGTCCCGACATGGTGCCGGAATGGGACTCCCTGTCGGCGGAAGAACAGGACTACTTCGATCACCTGATGGCAATTTACGCAGCGGTTGTGTCGCGAATGGATGGAGCGATCGGCACGCTCGTTGATGGTCTCAAGCAGCGCGATGTCCTCGACAACACGCTCATCCTATTCATGAGCGACAACGGCGGTACCGCGGAGTCGGGGCCGCGCGGCAAGTACGAAGGGGACCATCCCGGCGATGGCGACTCGAACGTCTTCTACGGCCAGTGCTGGGCGACCCTCTCAAACACGCCGTTTCGACGTTACAAACGGCAGAACCACGAAGGAGGCATCGCGACTCCACTCATCGCGCATTGGCCGGCTGGCATCCAGGAGAAGAATGGATTGCGGACACAGCCGTGTCACATTACCGACATCATGGCGACGCTGGTCGATGTAACCGGTGCGGACTATCCCACCGAATTGGGCGGACAACAGATTCATCCGCTGGCTGGCACCAGCTTGCGACCTGCGTTCGAGAATCGCGATCTTCCAGAACGCGCCATCTTCTGGGAACACGAAGGGAATGCCGCAATTCGCTCCGGCGATTGGAAACTGGTTCGTCTGGGGCGCAAAGGGAAGTGGGAGCTGTACAACCTCGCGCATGACCGCACGGAACTCAATGACCTTGCCGCCATGCATCCACGGCGCGTAAAGGAACTGCGAGAACAGTGGCGGGCATGGGCGATTCGTTCGCATGCAATCGACGAATGATCCGCCGCACGCGGGCAACGATCTCGTCGCGACGCCCCACACACCGCAACGCCGCTCGATGGTCCAGCCACACGGCTTCGCTGATTCCGATTGCGAGAACCCATGTACCTGATCTTCATCCTGCTGACCGGTGTGGCCATTGTGGTCGGAGGAATTCTGTGGTTTCGACTGCATGCGTACCTGGCGCTCATTCTGGCGGCGTTCACCGTCGCGATGCTCACACCGCAGTCAGCACTCAATCGTTTCTTTCTGCAGTCTGCGGGATTCTCACTCGTTCAAACTGCAACGAATGGCAACAGTGCGGAGATCCCGGACCGGCATGTGTTGCTGGCCGGAGGTCGTGAGCAGGGACTGCGTGAACGAGATCGATTGTTGGTGATGCGGTTCGATGATGCCGCAGGCACCTGCGTCGACCTGGGCAATGTGACCATTCTTAGTTTCCAGCCAGGAACGCGCCCCAAACAGGAATGGGCACTCGCCGCGCTCGACGACGACACAGATGTGGACGTTCTCCAGGCTGCGGATCCGCAGGACATCTTGCTTATCGACTCGATCTCGCTGCGGAAAGCCCGGAAACAGTCCAAGGCGACAATCGGCGCCCGCGTTACGCAAGGGTTCGGCGACACCTGCATTAAGATTGGCATCCTGATCGCCATGGCAGGCATCATCGGGAAATGTCTGCTCGACAGCGGGGCCGCGGACCGCATCGTCAGGACGGCGCTGAACTGGCTGGGCGAACGCGCCGCCCCGGTCGCCTTTGCGCTGAGTGGATTCGTCCTCGGCATCCCGGTCTTCTTCGACACCGTGTTCTATCTGATGATTCCGCTTGGCAAAGCGATGCGGATGCGGACGGGTCGCAACTACCTGATGTATGTCCTCACCATTGTGTGCGGCGCGACGATGGCCCATTCGCTGGTCCCGCCGACGCCCGGCCCACTCGCCGTCTCCGAAGAGTTGGGCGTCGACTTGGGTACGATGATCGTCGCTGGAGGACTGCTTGGCCTATGTACGGCGACGTTTGGTTGCTTGT
>JAGQQB010000110.1 GCA_020426425.1 Planctomycetaceae bacterium
AACGCGGGGCTGGGACGCAGAGCGGGGTTACACCTTTTCGCAGCGCGGTAAGGAAGAAGCGTCCGACTATCGATACTTCCCTGATCCAGACCTCGTCCCGGTGACCGTTTCGCCCGAGCAACTGGCCGAGTACAAGGCCGCGCTGGTGGAGCCGCCAGCCAGTCGCCGTTCACGATTCCAAGAGGATTTGGGGCTCTCGCCCTACGATGCGTCGGTCATCGTGCAGCAGGGGCGGGCGTTCGCGGAATACTTTGAGCAGGTGGCTCAACTGGCCGGTGACGGCAAGCAGGCGGCGAACTGGGCGACACAGGATGTGCTGCGGGAACTCAATCAGCGGCACGAAACGCTGGAGGAATTCGTGATCACACCGCAGCTGCTGGGAACGCTGCTCAAACGCGTGACGGATGGAAAGATCACGGTTAAGAGCGGTCGAGAGCTATTCGCCGCACTACTCGACGAAGCCGATGAATCTGCAGCGCCGACAGTCGATCGTATCGATCAGCTGATCGCCGAACGGGGTCTCGAGGTGGTCTCCGACACCGGGGCGCTCGACACGGCGATCGATGCCGCACTGGCGGACAGCCCCAAGGCAATTGAGGACTTCAAGGCTGGCAAGCAACAGGCGGTGGGGGCAGTGATTGGCAAAGTGATGAAGTCGCTGAAAGGGGCCGATCCGAAAACCGTTCGCGAGCGCATCTTGCAGAAGTTGAGCGAATTCTAGGCGCATCTCGCAGATGATCGCGCAGTCGTCGGAATACGAACCGGTCTGGAAAGCTGCGCAAGATCTGCCTCGTACCATCGGATTTCAGGTTTTGACGAATCTCGGCTGCCGCCCTTCATCAGTTTCCCAGTCCATTCGCTGCGGGATGAGTCGGATCAATTCGCGACAGTGCGTATTCCGATCTGTGGGGGGAGGGGATTGTCTCGCGCCGCTCCATCGCGCTCGGTGCATTGCCATCTCCTCACGAGACCAACCACCAGAGTTGCTCCTTCACTGGTCTGCATGTCTGAACGCCACCACACCTGTCCTGAACTTCCCGCCCCGCCGGGTCGGTTGATTCTGTTCGGACTACTGGCACTTCTTGCCGGTACCGCCGTGGCGGTAGGTTTGCGCTGCCCTCGGCATCCTCAGGTCGCCGGTTACCTTGCATCCCGAACCACACACGTCATTTCCGATCGGGATGGGACGGTGCTGGAGTTTTCAGTGCGGGAAGGGGAGGACGTTGGCCTCGATACACCGCTGATTCAGCTTTCTGATCAGGAATTGGCCGACCGCATTGCTCAACAGGAGCAAACGGTCGCCACATTGCAGCGGGAACTGGATCGCTGCTTGGCAGAAGCCGACCTCGAAGTCGAATGGCGTCTGCGCGAACTCAACGCCGATCTGTGCGACATCCAACTGCGGTCTGCGGGCTTTCTGAAAGATCGGTACAATCATCAGCTGCGACACACGATGCTGGCTGATCTGCTGCAGGGGAACTCCATTGTGATGAACGATGGAGGAGACTCCTTGTTCGAGTCGGTCATCATCGGGCAGTCACTTGGACAGACCGATCGGATCACCAGCATGCTCGAACTGGAAGCGGCCGCCAACAGTGCTGAAGTTTCCGCCGCGCAGGTGGAAATCTGTGAAAGCCAGATCAAGCAATTGACCGACCTGAAGGGCCGCATCCCTGATCAGGTGCGGAAGTCTGCCGGGGTCGATGTCGCTCAGGCTCGGATGGATCAAGCTGAGGAAGAACTGGCCCAACTGAAGCAGCGGGAATCCCGATTAACAATCTGCTCACCAGCGATTGGACGGGCAGGAGTGTTCCAGGTACGGCGTGGGGATCATGTCGCGGTGGGGACGCCCATCGTGGAGTTGCTCGACTCCTCGGAGCGATATCTCGTCGCGCATGTTCCGTCGCAGCAGATTGCCGCCTACGAGATCGGGACGCGTGTCCGACTGATTTTCCCGGGCAGTGAGTATCGTGAAGGTCGCGTATATAACATCGCTCCGCAGGCAAACCCTCACTCCGAACAGCTAATGACAGTCAATACTGACGCGGCGGTGACCATACTGATCGAGCAGATGGGCGAAGTCTGGCCCGATGTGCCAATTGGATCTCGGGTCATCGTGGAAGTCCGCGAATAGCTGCTGAACTTGTACAACCGACCGGGGTTATGCGCCGCCAGCGCTTCGTACTCCAACCTGCCGCAGATTTTTCTTGCCGCCAGTTGACCGGACCTTCGATCGGACGTACGCTAAGTCACTATGAACTCGACCAACCTCACCTTTGGCCACCACAGCGCACTGCCTTATCGAAGCGGCGGCTGCTTTTATTTTTGGTGGACGAACCGGGATTTCCGGACTGTGTGAGGCAGGCACGTTCCTGAATCAGATCACCGCAGGCCCTGAAATCCACGCGATTTCAGGGCCTGTTTTCTTTTCCAAGACAACACAAACGCACACTGGGAGTGAGTAATGATCGTCGTTTTGAAGCGCGGCGCGACCGCTGACATGATCCGCAAAATGGTGGCCCGCGTCGAAGACCTGGGCCTGAAGGCGCACGTCATCGAAGGGACCGAACGGACAGTGATCGCCGCTGTGGGCGAAGAACGGGACAAACGGGAAGAATCGCTCGCCAGCTGCGAGGAAGTGGAACAAGTGCTGCCGATTCTTGCCCCATACAAGATCGCCAGCAAGGAGACCAAGCCGGAACCGACGGTCGTCCGGGTACGCGACCTGACGATCGGAGGGGGACACATCGGGATGATCGCCGGACCCTGTGCGGTCGAGAGTGAAGCACAAATCCTGGAGGCAGCCCGAGCCGTGAAAGCGGCCGGGGCGAAAGGTCTACGTGGAGGCGCGTTCAAACCTCGCACCAGCCCGTATGCTTTCCAGGGACTGAAGGAAGAAGGACTCAAGCTCCTCGCCGCCGCCCGGGACGCCACGGGGCTGGCCGTGGTGACAGAAGTGATGACGCCGCATCTGGTCGAACTCGTCGCTAAGTATGCCGATGTGCTGCAAATCGGTGCCCGCAATATGCAGAACTACCACCTGCTGCAAGCGGTGGGAGAAGTACGAAAGCCGGTGTTACTCAAACGCGGTCCTTCGGCCACGATTGAAGAGTTCCTCCTGGCTGCGGAGTACATCCTCGATCAGGGAAATCAGGAAGTGATCCTGTGTGAGCGCGGCGTGCGGACATTCGAATCACACACACGATTCACACTCCCGCTGGCGACGGTTCCCTACCTGCACGAGCGGACCCACCTGCCGGTTATTGTTGACCCCAGCCATGGGACTGGGATTGCCTCGCTGGTCCCCCCCATGTGCGCCGCAGCGGTCGCAGTCGGGGCTGATGGTTTGATCGTCGAAGTCCATCCCGACCCCAAGGTCGCCCTGTCGGACGGGAAACAGTCGCTCACCCCCGACGCCTTCGCCGAAACCATGGCCCAGTGCAAACGCGTGGCAGATGCGTTGGGGTATACGCTGTCTTGACAAGTGGTGGATGAGCGATGCACGAAGCCCGATGGACCGATTTCGAGTTTCGAAACGATAAGTTTGATCTCTCCCATGACGCCAACTCCAGACTCTGCGACGGTTCCGCCAGTCCAAGTTCTGCACGACGGTGCACACGCCGGTCAGTACAACATGGATCTTGATGCCGGACTGCTCGATGCGGCAGTGCGGCAGGGGTACTGCGCGCTGAGGTTGTACCAGTGGCAAGAGCCGACGATTTCCCTCGGACATTTTCAGGATGTTGATGACCCGGTTGTGCAACAGCGGTTTCAAGGATTGCCGCGTGTCAAACGGCTCTCGGGCGGTGGCGCGATCTTGCATGATCGGGAACTGACCTACTCCTGCGTCCTGCCAAAGTCGCACCCGGCATCGCAATCGCCCGGAAAGATCTACGACCTGATGCATGCAGGACTCATCAATGTGCTGATGGAGTTCGGTGTGACCTGCCGCATGCGCGGCGCGCCCCTGACCGGCCCGGAACCGTTCCTCTGCTTTGGTCGGGGCGATCCTCGCGACGTTGTGGTTGGCAACCACAAGATCATCGGAAGTGCCCAGCGACGCAGGGCTGGCGCCGTGCTCCAGCATGGGAGCATCCTGCTGGCAAAATCACCTTTTGCGCCTGAGTTTCCCGGGGTTGCGGAGCTGACTGGGATCGCGATCGATGTCGATCAATTGGCTGCGACCTTGCAACGCCGCTTGGCGCCCCTGCTGGGAACGCCCTGTCCAATCACTGCGTGGCCAGAGTCGCTGGAGTGCGTTAAGAATCCCGCAGCTGGCGGTGATGCTCTCAACGCCTGACCTCCAGCTGTGTGCCGATTGCAGCGAGTGAGCCTCTGCTGGCGGGAGATTTCTCCTGCCAATCGTCCCTCAGGACAGGATTTTTGATGGCGGCACGTCTATACTCGGGCGAATACGTCCCTCCGCTATTGCCTGTCTGACGGTCCCATGTCCGCCCCTTCGTCGAGTTCTCTCAGCCGCCTGGATCAGGCCTTGCGTGATTTGCAGCAAGGCAAAATGGTCATTGTGGTCGACGCGCGCGAACGGGAGAACGAAGGGGATCTGATTTGCGCAGCGGAGACAATCACACCGCAGACGGTCGACTTCATGCTGCGACAGGGGGCCGGAGTGCTGTGCGCTCCCCTCACCAAAGAGGTTGCCGATCGGTTGCGGCTCCCACCGATTGTCGACCATGAGGCGAACGACTCGCCACACCAGACGCCGTTCCTCATCCCAGTCGACCATCGCCGCAGCGGCACCGGTGTGAGTGCCGAAGCCAGGGCACTCACGCTGACGTCTCTGGCCGACCCGAACAGCCAGCCGATCGACTTCGTAAAGCCGGGACATGTGAACCCCTTGTTGGCCCGCGAAGGCGGAGTTCTTCGTCGTGCGGGGCATACCGAAGCGACCGTTGATTTGCTCAAGATGGCGGGGATGACTCCCGTCGGATGTCTGATTGAAATCTGCAGTCAACGTGGTCCGGGGATGGCGGATGACAGCGAACTGAGCGAGTTCGCTCAGCAGCATGGACTGACGATGATTTCCATCGCCGATATCATCCAGCATCGCCGGATTCGAGAGCGACTCATCCATCGCGAAGTCGAAGTCGAGATTCCGACCGACGAGTATGGTACGCCGCGATTCATCTCGTACCGAGTGGAACACGAAACCCAGGAACCGCTCGCGATTGTGTGGGGCGATCTTTCCTCGCAACCGGCGCCGCTGGTGCGCATGCACTCTTCCTGTTTCACTGGCGACATCCTCGGTTCGCTGCGCTGTGACTGCGGCGATCAATTGCACATGGCGATGCACATGATCCACGCCGAAGGTTGCGGCGCGGTGGTCTACCTGCCGCAGGAGGGACGCGGAATTGGACTCGCGGCGAAACTCAAGGCATACCGGCTGCAGGATGAAGGACTCGATACTGTGGAGGCAAATCATCGGCTCGGGTTTCAGGCGGACTTGCGCGACTACATGGTCGGATTGCAGATTCTCAAAGACCTGGGCTTGACGAAGATCCGCATTCTCACGAACAACCCCAAGAAGACCGAGGCATTCGAAGACTGGGTCGATCTGAAAGTTGTCGAACAGGTCCCCATCATCGCGCCTCCACATGAGCATCGCACGCGCTACATGGATGCAAAACGAACAAAAATGGGACACCTTCTGCCCGAAATCCAGGGTGACTAGCCGACCGTTGGTCGCAGCCCTCGGGTGGGGTCTGTCTCGTGTCTGATTGGAACACCGCAGTTCCAGGATTGAATGCACATGGGTAACCTGCCGATTGAACTGAATGCACAGAGCCTGGCGTACGTCGAAGAGTTGTACTCTCAGTATCTGACGAACTCGGCGTCTGTCTCCGAAGAGTGGCAGCGCTACTTCGCTGGACTGAAGAACGGCGATCCCACGCCGGTCAACTGGTCGCCGCGCCCTCCATTTGCGCAGCGGAGTTTGTTTAATCCGCCGGGGAGTCCCTCGGTCTCGACGCCGCAATCGGCGACCGATCAGCAATTCCGGCTGGCCCGCAAGCAGGAACGGATTGATCAGCTCGTCCGCAACTTCCGCGTCCGAGGCCACATTTGCGCGCAGGTCGACCCCCTGGGTTCGGTGCGGCCATCACCGCCCGAGCTCGATCCGGGCTATTACGGCTTCTCGGAGGAAGACAGCCAGCGAGAGTTTTCGACATCCTGGATGGCCGGGCCGGAGTCGCGCACGCTGCAAGCAATTTTGATGTGGTTGAAGACGACCTACTGCCGCACCATCGGCGCGCAGTTCATGCACATCGACAGCCTGCAGGTACGGGAATGGCTGCAACACCGAATGGAGAAGTCTGGCAACAAGATTAAGCTGTCGCGTGAGGAACAACTCCGCATTTTGGCGCGACTTGCGGATGCCGTGGTATTCGAAGAGTTCCTGGCGAAGAAGTTCGTCGGGGCCAAGAGCTTCTCGCTCGATGGCGGCGAAACGCTGATCCCGCTACTCGACATGGCAATCGAGAAGCTCGGGAACGATGGCACGCGGGAAGTCGTCATCGGTATGGCCCACCGGGGTCGGCTGAATGTCCTGGCGAACATCATGGGCAAGAGCCCGCGCGTCATCTTTCGTGAGTTCGACGACGCAGATGCGCATCTGCACTATGGTCGTGGCGATGTGAAATACCACATGGGATACAGTTCGGATCACGTCACTGCCAAGGGGCATTCAGTGCATCTGTCGTTGTGTTTCAATCCCTCCCACCTGGAGTACGTGAACACGGTCGCGATGGGCCGATTGCGGGCCAAGATGGATCGGTTTAAGGACTTCAAGCGACAACGGGGCGCCTGCATCCTGATTCACGGAGATGCCGCATTCGCAGGCGAAGGGATCGTGCAGGAAACGCTAAACCTGAGCGAACTCAAAGGCTATCGCGTCGGCGGGACGATTCACGTCATCCTGAACAATCAGGTCGGCTTCACGACGTCGCCAGAAGAAGGGCGCTCGACCACCTACGCGACCGACGTCGCCAAGATGCTGCAGATTCCAATCTTCCATGTGAACGGAGAAGACCCGGAAGCGGTCGCCCAAGTGCTCACGCTCGCGCTCGACTTCCGTAAGAAGTTCAAACGCGATGTCGTGATCGACATGTATTGCTATCGTCGCAAAGGGCACAACGAAGCGGATGAGCCGGAATACACGCAACCGGTGATGTATCGCGAGATTCGGAATCACTGCAGTGTGTACGAAGGATACCTTGAGCACCTGTTGAACATGAAAGGCGTGTCGCGGGACGAGGCGGAGAAGATTGTTGATGACCGCCGCAGTCAGCTGGAGCATGAGCTGACGGAAGCCCGTCGGGAGGGCTTTATCCGGTGCGCGGACCATTGGGGCGGCATCTGGTCGGGGTATTTTGGTGGTCCAGCCACAGCAGCGGATCATCCCCAAACTGGCATCCCGGTGGCGACGGCCCAGAATCTAATCGCACTGCAATGCGAACTTCCGGAAGGGTTTCAGCCGCATCCCAAGATTCGGCGTCTGCTCGACCAGCGACTGGAGATGTCGCGCGGCGAAGCCGCACTCGACTGGGGAACAGCAGAGCAACTGGCGCTTGCTAGTGTGCTCGCAGAAGGACGCCCACTACGCATGAGCGGCCAGGACGTGCGTCGCGGCACATTCAGCCATCGCCATGCCGCGTTCTACGACTACGAAACCGGCAAGGTCTTCCTGCCACTGAAGAACATTGTTTCTGAACAGGGGTTCGTAAACTTGCACAACAGCCCGCTTTCTGAAGCAGGCGTACTCGGATTCGAATACGGCTATAGCCTCGATTGCCCGGAAGGACTCGTCATCTGGGAAGCCCAATTCGGCGACTTCTCGAATTGCGCTCAGGTGATCATCGACCAATTCATTGCCAGTGCCGAAGACAAATGGGATCGGCTAAACAGCGTTGTCATGCTGTTGCCGCATGGGTTTGAAGGGCAAGGCCCAGAGCACTCCAGCGCGCGACTCGAACGCTTCCTGATGCTTGCGGCTGAAGACAATCTGCAAATCGCTCAGCCAACAACACCTGCTCAGTTGTTCCATCTGCTGCGGCGACAGGTCCTGCGCAAGTGGCGGAAGCCGCTCGTGGTGATGACCCCTAAGAGCCTGCTGCGGCACAAGCAGTGCGTCTCGCCGCTGGAGGACATCGCCAACGGCGGCTTTCAATCGGTCATTGGGGACACAACCGTCGCACCGGAAGACGTTCGCAAGATTCTGCTCTGCACCGGGAAGGTTTACTACGACCTACTCGATCGCCGCGAGCAGGGACAGCATCAGGATGTCGCCATTCTGCGGCTAGAAGAATTGTATCCGTTCCCGACCGGGCAACTGGATCAATGCCTCGACAAGTACTCAGCCGACATCCCGGTTGTGTGGGTACAGGAGGAACCACAGAACATGGGTGCATGGCCGTTCCTGCGCATGCGGTTTTGCCACAAAATCATCGATCGGCACCCATTCTCCGGCATCACCCGCGTGCCATCTGCGAGTCCGGCAACAGGCTCAGCGCGAAGCCACAAGCTGGAGCAATCGCAGATCTTGGATCAGGCGTTCGCGTAGGGGGACTGTCCTCCAGTCTCGTTGGCACACACGCAAACGACCGCGCCAGATCAACTGACGCGGTCGTGACGGATTTCGAAAGGCCGAAAGACCTCTGTCGATTCGAAGAGTTCTAGAACTCACCAACGACGTTGCCATCAGCCTTGTTCAGCAGATTCTGAAACAAAAAGTTTCCATTCGTTCCATTCGGATCGCGCTGAATGTTCTCACTGACGAACCGAACGGCGCCATCGCCGAGTAGGAAGTGTGTGCCTCCCACATGGCGGCTGGAGTAACTGCGGGCACATTGATCCACACCACCATCATCGGCGGCGGCATTGATGGCAAACGTCCCCTTGGCCATGGCCATGCGCTGCAGATCATTCGTGCCGTTCGAACCGACACCAAACACCGCGGCCGCATTGCAATTGGTATTGGGGCCAACAAGCTGCCAGCTACGCTCACCCACCACAATGGTATTGCTTGTCCCATCGGTAATGTCACGAAACCGCGTCTTGCTGTTCTGACCGAAGGTGCCACCCAGTCCGGCGCCGCTGGTCCAGTCCCCGCCCCCATTGGTGGCGATGTAATTCGATGTTGCCACGCTGTGACTATTCGTGCCTCCGGCATCCAGCAACTGATGCCCGGAATTCAAATCGGGAGCCGTATCCGATGGACAGCGGAAAACGGACAGCGGCTTCTGCATTTCAGCCAGTCGGCCCGCTACAAGCAACGCATCCCCCAAGCTGCCAGCCCCCGGCTGAATGGCGTTATACAACGGCGCCTGATCGGCAAACGGCAGGATGTACGCTTGCCAGCCCCAATTGGACGATACGGACGAATTCTGGTTGATCCATCCCGGCGGAAACGTGTTATGCGTATCGTGATAGTTGTGGAGCGCCAAGCCAATCTGTTTGAGGTTGTTCTTGCATTGTGAACGACGCGCAGCTTCACGCGCCTGCTGCACCGCCGGAAGTAAAAGTGCGATCAAAATGGCGATGATGGCGATGACCACCAGCAGTTCGATCAATGTAAACCCCGGACGACGCATCCGGTTAAAAATACTCTTCATACTCAACACCTCCCGTTCGAAATAGAACAAGCCAAAGAACA
>JAGQQB010000111.1 GCA_020426425.1 Planctomycetaceae bacterium
TCGACATCCTGTTTCTTGATCGCCACGAGTAGCGGAGCGGACCACGCAGGACGCTGAGTCAGAACCTCGATGGCCTTGGGCCGGACCTCCTCCTCGAATCGAGGCAGATTGTCCACCAGCAACTCGGCGATCATTGGCCCAAACTGCTCATCCTGAATGCCACTGAGCCGCTCAATGACCCCCATGCGAAGCGCTGATCCGGCCTTTGGGTCGTTGATGGTATCGCTGACAGCATTCAGGACTTCGCGGGCGGCACCGGCGGCAACCAATCCCTGTAGAGCCGCCAGCCGTTGCTCGATGGGCAACTCTGCATCTAGATATCGCCGCCGAATGAGTTCCAACGACGATCGATCCCCCCAGCACGCCACCAGCAGCGCTGCATCAATGCGCAAAGGATGGTCTGCGTCTGCGACGATTCCCCGCAATCGCTCCCCCAGTTCCGCCTTCAACTTCTGCACCCGTTCCGGCGGCAGCGATCGACTTTGCACATGCGCCGTGAGGACACCCAAGCACTTGCGGGCCGTCGCCTCATCCGCGTCGAGCACGAGGTCAAGCAGCGTGACCACACTGTCAACATCCGGTGCTGAGGCGTCATCCCCGAGCGTGTGAGCGACCAACAGGAGCGAACAGCTAAAGAACACGCACAAGCCAGCAACTCGTGCAGGGAAGCTCATCACAGCCAATTTCATCATCAGTCCTCGCGGCGAATTGAAGCAAAGCGGTATGTTATCCCACACGCAGAGCGTTCGACAGAGTGGCTGGCCCGCAACGGAACCGAACGCATTACTGGACTACGGAGTGCTCGCGAGGGCTGCCCCAAAGCCCCGAACCTGAGCCCAAGGGCTGACGCCCTTGGCTCTCCAGCTTTCCCCCACATACACTTCCCTCTGCGGCGAGCCGAGGGTGTCAGCCCTCGGGATACATGGTCACTCCGACGCTGGCGGTGCTCACTTCTCCTCGATTTCACCGATCCATTCCTCCATCCTGTGGGTTTACCTCATCAGAATGCAGTGGGGTGTCTCGCGGTTTCGAAAGTCCCTCGCATTCCATGTCGACGGTCGCTGCGGCGTCGCGTTCTGACCTTCGTCCCTCGCGGTGTTCACTTCCTTCCGCTCAGGAGATCACCATGCCTTCCCCTCGATTTTCGCTGGTCTTGCTGCTGGTGAGCTTTGCGCTCACTCTCAGTTTCGTTGCCGCACAAGGCCCGCCACATATGCGTCGTCACACGGGGAACAAGGTCCAAGCGTTACGACTTGTTCCGGCGACTCAATCTCCCCCAGCGACGAGTCACCATTCCATCGAGACCATCGGTGAGGCGCGGCAACTCGCCGCAAATGGGATCCCGGAACATCGCGTCGGCGAGTTTCCGAATCGAGGCAATCCGCACTCAATCACCACGCAGCGATATCACTTTCAACTTCCGGCCAATCCGCAAATCGCTGATTCCATCACCCCGCTGCACACTTCTGCAGGTCGGCAAGGGCCACCCAACAGACCGTTTGGCATTGCCTTGAATGGCGTGCTGCTCGATCCCGGCACCGCCGAGTTTTGGATGGGAGACCGCTTCGCCGACTGGAACTACGAGGCTCTTGGTGGCGCGGTGGGTCTCGGCCTTGATGCGAATCACGCCCATGTGCAGCCCAATGGAGCATACCATTACCATGGTCTGCCGATGCCGTATCTGCAGGATCTCGGACTCGACAAGACAAAGCACTCACCGCCCATCGGCTGGGCTGCTGACGGCTTTCCCATCTACGCCCTCTATGGATACTCCAATCCCAGCGATCCCAATTCGTCCATTGTCGAATTGACATCCAGCTACCGACTCAAGTCTGGCAAACGTCCAGGAGGCGATGCTGGCCCCGGTGGCACTTATGATGGTGCCTTCACTCGCGATTACGAATTTGTCGCCGGCAGCGGCACACTGGACGAGTGCAACGGGCGCCACTGCGTCACTCCAGAGTTCCCAGGCGGCACATACGCCTACTTCCTCACCAGCGACTGGCCCGTAATCCCCCGCAACTTCCGAGGGACGCCAGTTGAACTGCGCGGCCCCATGCAACGTCGGCCTCCGCTGCGATGACGACAGTGACCTAGCGATTCAGGTCGATCGTCGCTTGCTGGGATTGGCCAAAACCAGAGGGAAGATAAACAAGGTGCTGCGACTCGATTTGACTGTGCTTAACGCCAGCCTACGGTAGTGAGCGTGTCCCGGCTCATTGATCGCGCGTCGCTTCTTGCGCTGATTCGTGCTCGTCGATGTCACCACGTCGATTTCACGAAAGCCTCACTCCCATTCCGCGCGGCTCACAGAGCCGTGGCATCCAACATCCTTCTTCATCAACCTGGCCACCTCGCCACCAAAGATCATTCTTCATCCAGGGCACCCGGCGAGGTGTAACCATCCGACGACTGATCAAGCTCTCTCGTCCCCCAAGATTTCAGATCTGCACTGGACTCACGCGGATTGACAGAGCCGTGGCACTCAGGTTTTCACCCTCGACCGGTGCACTCGCAGGGTGCCAGCGGCACCTCGTCCGCAGTACCGAGGAGGACATCCTCGCCAGGCAGTTCACAGGCCTACGTGCCAAACTCCACTTGCTCATCAGCCGCCCGTTGTGGCGGAAGCGAGAGTGAGTTGTGTGTTGCTTGCGTGGCGATCACGATGAATTAGCGTGTAGACGCACGGCACCAGGATCAAGGTGAGGAGCGTGGAGACGACCATGCCGCCGAGCAAAGCGCGGGCGAGCGGGATCATGGCTTCGTTGCCCGGCGCCAGTTGCAACGACAGCGGCAGCATCGAGGCGACCAGCGTTAGCGAAGTCATCAGAATGGGACGCAGGCGCACCTGGGCGGCACTCAGGGCGGCGTTTTTGGGGGAATACCCCTGCTGGCGACGCTGATTCGCAAACTCGACCAACAGAATCGAGTTGTTTACCACCACGCCAACCATCATCAGAATCCCCATCATCGATTGGATGCTTAGATGCGTATTGGTAAGGAACAATACGAGCAGCACGCCCGCCAATCCCAGCGGAACAGCCAGCATGATGATCAGGGGATCGAGGAACGAACGGAACTGCGCCATCAGCACCAGGTAGACGAGCAGTCCTGCCACCACAAGTCCGGTCCCAAGCGATTGCATTCCAATCTGCATCGTGGCGACTGGTCCGCGGATCTTGGTGGAGACGCCGCTGGAGAGTTCAAGTTCCACCAACGCCTGTTCAATCTCACGCGCCACGGATCCCACATCGCGTCCGGTCACGTTGACATGCACATCGTTTACCCGGGTGATATTGTAGCGGGCAATTTCGCCAGGAATGGTAACCCGTTTGACCGTGGCGACGTTGGAGAGCGGTATGGTGACCGCGCCTTGTGCGGTGTGCAGCGACAACGGGATGCTCAGAATCTCATCGAGCGACTGAAACTTGTTGGTCTCGTACTGCACCCCCATGAAGAAATCAGTCCCCGTGTCCGGCTCAATCCAGATCGTTGATGCGTAACCCAGGCTCGATCCCAGTGCCGTGAGAATGGTTTGAGCAACTTCTTCCTGATCGAGCCCCAGGTACTTCGCCCGCGTTCTGTCGACCTGCACATCGTATTGCGGATACTCCAGTGACTGAGCGATCTGGACATCGGCGGTTCCCGGAATGCCCTTGACGACCTCGACGATTCGCTCGGCGGCACCCCGACACTGGTCGAGCTTCCCGGCCGAGACTTGAATGCTGATGGGGGTCGGTATGCCTTCGTTGAGCGCCATGTTGACGATACCGCCCGAGACGAACAGGAACTCCTCCATGGGATAGTCCTGAGCCAGAGTTGCCCGCAGCTCGCGTATGTACGATTGCGTACTCGCGCTGCGCCCCTGCTGCTTGAGGTTAACAATCAGGTAGGCGGTATCTGGCCCGGAGTTGGAACTAAGCACCGTGGAGAATCCGGCTCCCTTCCCCACCGGCAGGCCGATGTTGGCAATGATCGTTTCGATCTGCTCTGAAGGGATCACTTGCTGAATCGACTGTTCGATCCGTTCGACAAGCCGTTCGGTCTCTTCCAGATCGGTTCCAGGCAGAGTCTTGATGCGAAGTTCAAACGTCCCGGCGTCGACTTCCGGGAACAATTCCGAACCGATCTGTGGCAGCAACAGGCTGGTCGCACCGGTCGCCACCACAATCAGCAGCGACACCAGCGCAGGAGCCTTCAAGAAGGTCGCGAGCATGTGGCCGTACATTCCCTGGGGACGAACATCAGTCGGATCGTTCGCGGACGTGTCCGACTGTGGTACGTCAGATTGTCGCTGCACGCGCTCGCGTACGAACGTCGCGCAGAACGCAGGGACGACGGTCAGCGCCAGGACGTAGGATGCTCCAATGGTGAACGTGGCTGCGAGAGACAGCGGCACGAACAGATACTTGATCATCCCGACCAGAAAGACCGCTGGCAGAAAGACGGCCAGAGTCGTGAGCGTGCCCGCCAGAATCGCTCCAGAGACTTCCTGTGTGCCGGTCCGTGTCGCTTCCGCGACCGACTTCCCCATCCGCTGGTGACGGATGATATTCTCGACGACCACGATCCCGGCATCGACCACGGTGCCAATTGCAAGGGCAATTCCGCCCAGCGTCATGACGTTGATCGTCTGTCCGGTGAAGGCAAAGCCGAGGCCGCCAATCAGAATCGCGAGGAGGATCGTGCTGACAATGATCACCGTGGGCAGCAGACGCCGCAGGAAGAGGATCACCGTAACCGCAACCAGAATGGCCCCCAGTCCAACCTGGTTGTACAGGTTCATCATGGCCGTACGAATGTAGCCGGACTGGTCCGACACCAGGGTCACACTGGTCGCTTCGGGAATATCACCCCGTTCCTTCATCTTGGGAATCTCAGTGGCGATCCCTTCGTAAATGCGGTCGACTGTGGCAATCGTGTTCTCACCCGGTTCCCGGAGTAGCGGGCAATAGACCGACCGCTTTCCATTCACGCGAACGATGTTGTACTGAATGGCCGCGTCTTCGACGGCGCGGCCCACATCACGAATGAAGATGGGACGCCCATCGCGCACGACAACCGGAATCTCTTCAATCTCTTTTGTTGTCGGCAGTGTGTTCCGTGGATGGATCTGATAGTCCGTTCCACCGATCCTCGCGCTCCCCGCCGCCAATACCAGATTCGCCTTCGTCAGCGCCGTGACCACATCCGTTGCACTCACGTTGTGCGCCTGCAGCTTGGCGGGATCGACATAGACCATCATCTGTTTGAATTTGCCGCCGAATGGATGCGGGATCTGTACCCCTTTCAAGCCCCCCATCTTGTTTCGCACCGCGTAGTAGCCAATCCGGTACAATTCCGTCTCGGTCATGCCTTCACCCGAAATGGCGGCCAGAACCACCGGCAGATTCGCGGGTTCGCTGCGCAAGGTGAAGGGATACTCCATGCCGGGCGGCAGGTGAAACATGTCGCTGGCTTCCAGGTTCACGATGTCGTTCATCGCGGAACTGGGATCGGCCCCCGGCTGGAAGAAGACCTTGATCACAGCGGCACCCGGCACCGTGCGGGACTCCTGATGTTCGATCTTTCCGGCCAGCGTGAGCGCGCGTTCCACGCGTGACGTGACCGAGTTCTCCATGTCCATGGTCGGTAGACCAGGATAGGAGAAGAAACTGACGACGACCGGCTGTTTGAAGTCGGGCAGGATGTCGATCGTGATTCCTGGTATCACCGCCGCTCCCAGCAGACACAGTGCCAGCGCCGCGGCCAGGACGGCGTACCGGTTCTTCAGGGAGAGATCAATCAGCCACATGCCTTGAGCCAATGCACTAAGAGTTGAGGTCGCGTGAATTCGTGACGGTCAGTTCAGCCGCCGCACTGTCTGTCCATCCTGGAAACGCTTCAGGTGATGGTCAATCACCATCTGGCCGGCGGTCAGTCCAGTGACGACTTCAATGGTTTCCCCAGTGTCCCGGCCAGTTTGCACGCCGACCCTGGTCACGGCATCCGCATCGTCGAGCACATACACAAACGCCTGTCCGCTGGCATCGAAGCGGACGGCTCGGGACGGCAGAACCGTGGCCACGCTGCTTGCCCCCAGCGAGATTGTCGCCTGACCGAACATGCCCGGCAGGAGTTTGCCATCGGTATTTTCCAGAACGGCTTCCACCAGCATGGTCCGTGTGGCGGGATCCAGGTTGCTGGAGACCCGACTGACGGTGGTTTCGAACTGTTCGTTCGGAAAACTCGGCAGGGTGAGCGTCAGGTTGTCTCCCTTGCGGACGAACGCAGCATCTGCCTCTGGGACATGGACACGGATCCGCAGCTGGTTCAGCTGACTGACGACGAACAGCGGATCACCCGAATCGCCAGCACGCACCAGATCGCCCGGGTCGACCGTGCGGCTTGTGACAACGCCAACGAAGGGCGCGCTGAGTGAGGTGTACTCCAGTTCGACCATGAGTTGTTCGAGTTCACGCTGAGAGATGATTGTGGCGGCCTGTGCAGCGGACAGATCGGCCTGCGCTGCGGTCAACTTGGCTTGCGCCACGGTCACATCCGCCTTCGCCGAGTTGATCATCGACTCCGCCGCTTTGCGATTCGCCAGTTCGGCATCACGGCGTTTGCGAACTTCATCCAGCGCGCGGGGTTCGATCGATTGCCGACGCACCAGCTCTTCGATGCGACCAAACTCCACATCCACCGCCGCGAGCAAGGCGGTCGACTTCTCAGCCTCGGCCTGGGCGTGTTGCTGTTGAGCTTCTGCCGAGAGGACGTTCGCCTGGGCCAGCGTAACGCCTGCTTGCGCTTGAGCCTCTTCCGCTCGGGATCGTTCCACTTTCGCCTGCAGCACCGCCTGCTGGCTTTCCAGCTCCGGCAGTGAGATCTTCGCCAGAACGGCATTCACGTCAACGGCGTCGCCAATGTCAACGTTGAGTGCGTCGACGTACCCAGTCACCTTAGCTCGAATTTCCGCGACATGGTAGGCATGAACCGCCGCTGGCTGGGTCGTGCTGCGTTGTGTTCGCACTTCCTCGGCCTGCACCGTATGCACGGCAACCACCTGAGAAGCAGGTGACTTCGCATCCTCGTCGGTCGCGTGTTCAGGCGTGCCAAGCTGCGCCGCGCAGCCAGCCGTGGCCAGCGACAGCCCCACCAATCCAATCAGGGAACATGTTCTCATTGCGTAAACCTTGAGGGCTCATAAGAGTTTCACGAAGAACTGTAGCCAGCGGAGTTACTCGATACACGTAATTCCCCCCGTTGCTGGACGGCATGAAGGGGTTGTCCGGCCCGCGCGAGGACCAAGCAGTCGATTCCACTGCATCAACACAACCGGACCATGTGGCAAACGCGACACAGTGGAAACAGAAGTTACAGGGGGTACGGCAGAGCGTGACATTTCCGACCATCCCGCACCTGATGCGCATCCAGCAGAGCGGGAATGCCGACATCAATCAGCAGGACTTGCTCAACTGTCGAAAGCGGCGTTCACGCGCCGACGCATGCTATGTGGCGAAACGCTCTAACTCTCACGTTACTCATTGGCTTACTGATCGGATGTTCCGGAAGTCGGACATATCTGATTGGATCACGTTCAGCCTGGTCCCCGGAAGGCTCTGCGGAACAGGTGGCCGGGCGGATCGATCGAGTGACTCCGCAAACCGACCACAATCCGCAGTTGACCACGGATGAGCATCACCAATCCCTCCAACGGATCCCGCTATTTCGCTCCGTCGTGCAGTCAGATCGATCGCTGGCCGCGAACGAGGGTCGGGTTGATCGCACTCTGGAGGAGGCCACGCAGCGCCGTGTCGACCGACAAACTGAACCTTCAGTCTCTCAGTCGATTAAACACGAACAGCAGCGGACGGGTGGTTCAATTCGGCTTGCCTCGAACGAGGAAGATGATTCAGCGGCGGTCGCACAGGCGGTCGATGCCAACGTTCCGGCGGCGCCGGAACCGCTCCCAGTCGCCACCGACGAGAACCCTACTGCCGAGTTGGTACTTGATGGTCCCGCAGCCGATTCGACAGGGGAGTTGACCCTCGACCTGCCAACAGCATTGTCGATGATCGGCGGCAACCATCCTGCGGTGGCGCAGGCTCGCTGGCGCACGACCGAAGCTTACGCCCGGTTGGAACGGGCCGAGGTGCTCTGGCTTCCGTCCATTCAGGCCGGACTGAGTTATCATCGCCACGATGGCAATTTGCAGAACAGCAACGGCGCCATCATCGATGCGAATCGCAACTCGCTACAGTACGGCTTGGGAGCTGGTGCCGTGGGGGCTGGCACCACGCCTCGCCCAGGGCTCGTGGCTCAATTCCATCTCGCCGATGCGATGTTTCAGCCTGAGATCGCCGACCGCGTTGCCCAGGCACGTTGTCATGCGGCCAGCGCGGTGTTGAACCGTCAACTGCTCAATGTGGCGTTGGCGTATCAGGAACTCTTGCGGGCGCGTCAGGACCAAGTGGTGCTGGAGGAAAGTCGCGAGCGACTTCGCTCGCTGTACAAATTGACGGCGGACTACGCTGCAGCCGGGCAGGGTCTGCATGCCGATGCGGATCGACTGCAAACGGAGGTCCGACTCGTCAACAGCCGGTTGATCGATGCTGCCGAACGAACCGCCATCGCTTCGGCCCGGCTCACGGAACAGCTGAGTTTGCAGTCCCGTGCGCGAATCATTCCCACCGACCCGCTTGCCGTCCCACTGGAACTGACGGAACCACAAGCGAGCGATTCTCGGTTCGTGGCGACGGGACTCCGTAACCGACCCGAACTCGCAGAGTCGCAGGCGCTCGTCTGCGCGGCCATCAGCGAATACGACCGACAACACTATGCTCCCTTCGTCCCGAGCCTGCTGCTTGGATTCAGTGGGGGAGGGTTCGGCGGAGGCTTCGGCAGCAGTCCAGGCAACTTTAACGACCGCTACGACTTGGATGCCGTCATGACTTGGGAAGTTCGCAACCTCGGCCTGGGAGAACGAGCCGCGCGGCGAGAGTCACAGGCACGCGTGGAGCAGGCACGCTTTGAACAGGTCCGCTTGCTCGATCAAGTCGCCCGCGAAGTGACCGAAGCGGCCACTCAAGTGCGACATCGTCAGGCACGCATTGCGGTGGCCCAGCAGGCGATCGAATCGGCACGCCGCAGCTACGACCGCAACCACATCCGCATCCGCGATGGCAAGGGCCTCCCCCTGGAAGTCCTGCAATCTGTCCGCGCCCTGGAAGATGCACAACGAGAGTATCTCGGCGCCGTCATCGCGTACAATCAGGCTCAGTTCCAACTCCAATGGGCCCAAGGCTGGCCCGTGAGTCCTCAGTAATCGGGGCCCCGCGTTTACTTCCCACCTCCCAGAATCCGTTCCGTCACCCTCGGCATCAGCGCCGCAAGGTTCGGATGCTGCTTCAAATCGTATCCCTTCGCCAGTTTCAGGAACTCGCCGCTGCGGGTTTCTAATTGAGGGTGCAGGTTTTGCCAGATTAGGTGTGGGATTAGAGGATCGTCGCCGCAGGTGGTGAGGATGGTGAGCAGGACCGGGAGCGGGTCGATGGTGGACTGGTGTTTGCAGACGGTGACGACCACTTGGCGTTGCACCAGGGGGGATTCGTCCTTGGCGAGTGCAGTGATCGCTTCTCGCAGTTCCGGGGCCAGTGAGGCTCCGTTTCCGGCGAGCCGGACGG
>JAGQQB010000112.1 GCA_020426425.1 Planctomycetaceae bacterium
GCTGGGACTGTGACGGTCGATGTGGCTTGCGAACTCTGCTCCTGCTCAGGCTCTTCCTCGTTCACCGATGTCGGTTCCGTTGTTGGTGCGGGATGCACCGACGGATGGACCGCCTGCGGGACTGGGAACAGATCGGGCATCATGCCTCGGTCGTAGGTGGGATGCGTACCTGGATTATGCGTCGGCATCGGGGCGTTGATGATCGCGACCACGACAACGCAGGCGGCCAGGAACGTTGCAATCGGCCACCATTGGCGGCGCGACGGCGCCTCGGGACGACGATGCTTCAACCGCTGCGAGACCGCGGGCCACAGGCTTTCGCGCGTCTCGTAGGTCTCAGACTTATCCGCCTGTTCGAGGACTTTGAAGGACTGCTTCATCTGACGGTAATACTGGCGACACTCTGGACAGCCAGACACGTGTTGACGCAGCAACTCGCGAGCGGATGCATCTTCCAGGTCGTTTCCGACCAGCAGGGCAATCTCGGTTCGTGCTTCACGGCAGTTCATGACACAACTCACGCAGGAGGGAATTTGAAGGCAGGATCGAAAAACGAGGGAGACTGTTTCAATGACAAATCAGGTTTCGTCGGTGGTTCGCTGCAGGATTGCTTCGCGTTTCTCCCACAACTCCTGAAATCGGTTGCGGGCTTCGGCGAGCCGCCAGCGGACGGTGGTTTCTTTGCGGTCCAGGATCGCGGCGATCTCTGATGTGGAGAAGTTCTCCAGATCGCGGAGGATCAGGACCGTGCGGTATTTCTCGGGAATCTGGGCGATGACTTGCTGCACTTCCTGTTGCAGATCGAGTTCCGGGCGAGGGTCGTCCGCTTGTGGATCGAAATTCCCTTCCGGCGCCCGGTCCGTGAAAAAGATCGACCAGATGCGTCGTTTGCGTTTGCGGTGATAGTCGAGCGTCAGGTTGACCCCGATGCGGAACAGCCAGGGGCCAAAGCGGCGGGAGGGATCGAACTGATCGAGCCGCTCGTACGCCCTGAGGAATGTCTCTTGTGCCAAGTCTTCGGCGGTGTCGAGGTCAGTGATGAAGCGGAGGATGACATGCATCAGCCGCCGCTCGTAACGCTGCACCAGCTGACCAAACGAGGCATGTTCGCCGCGCCGGGTTTCCTCGACCAGTCGGGCATCACTCGGTTGCGGAGTAGGATCGACTGCCATGCCATCGATGGAATCGGTCATGCGGGTCTTCATGTTCGCTACTCCATGGGGTCAGTCATTGCCTGCATCATATACGCTTTGAGCTGGTGACGTGTTGGAGAAATCCGGGAAACCAAAGCGGCTTGAATCGTGCGCGCAAGCATCGCCATAGATGAGTGTTACAGCTTCAAAAGAGTCAGCGAGGCGTGTCCGTAGAACGAATTTCAGAACGAGGGTGGCTGGAGTTCATCAGAACCAACATGCCGCAGCCGATCCGCCAACCCCCAGCTGGCTGCCGCAGAGCCTGCCGATCACCTGCCATGGGCAGGCGAATCGGTTGATTCGCGTTGACGGTCGCCAAAGAGCCTGCGTACAAGCGCCCGTCGGTGGGATTCGTTCGTCCCCGAATTGTTCCTCTTCGCGTATCAATGCCCGATGAATCGCTGCTTGCGTTTCTGGATCTTACTGCCAGCCCTGCTGCTGGCAGTGGCTGGCTGCGCGAAGCAACCGATGGCGCGAACAGCGGATGGGACAGATGCGACCACTGAATCTGGCGCTGCGTTTGAGACGCTGCTGGAATGTCCGCAAACACCACTCAGGGAGTGGAAGTACGTAGTGCTGCATCACACGGCGACCCAGTCGGGTGATGTGGCGTCGATCGACCGCATCCACAAGCAGCGACGCGACGCGAACGGCGAGCCGTGGAAAGGGATCGGCTATCACTTCTTGATCGGCAATGGCGACGGGATGCCAGATGGTGCGGTCGCGGCGACGTTTCGCTGGGTCGAACAAGCCGACGGCGCACATGCCGGAAGCCGGGACTATAACCAATACGGCATTGGGATTTGCCTTGTTGGGAACTTCGAGGACCATCCTCCTACGCCTGCTCAACTGGCCGCAACATCGCGGCTGATCGCGCTGCTGCGGCGCGAGTTTGCATTGACCGACCAGCAGATTCTGCGACATCAGGACTTGAAACCGACCGCTTGTCCGGGCAGACTATTCCCATTCGAACAATTGGTACTGGCATCAACGAAGGTGCAGCAACAGTTGGTTGAGACACCCACGGTTCCGGACAGGGAATGTGCCGAACCGGTCTCAATGATCGTATTCAAGGAGGGGACCCATGTGGGCACAACCGGAACGGTTTCCAACGGGCGCTAAGCTGAGCAGTCCGACGCATGGCTGGGGTGCAATGAACTCCAGTCTCGCGCGGCAGCTCGTGTCCGAGCATCCGTTCGAGTTGGTCCTGCCGACCGGCTACGAGCCAGGCTATGCCTATCCGTTGGTCGTGCATTTCCATGCGGATGGGGGGAGCGAGTTTGAGATCCATCGCTGGTTTCCGCTGATCAGTGATCGCAACTATCTCGGCGTTGGCTTGCGCGGTCCAGCCCTCGATGCGACACCGCTCCCGGGACGTTATCGCTGGACTGATAACGATTCTGCGGCCCACTCGGCTTTGGAAGCTGTACTCGACGAACTGTCCCTCGACTGGAACGTTCACGCAGGTCGGATTAACCTGCTTGGTGAAGGGTCCGGAGTGTTTACGGCCCTGCGGTTGTGGATGCAGAATCCCGGACTGATCGCGGGCGTCATTTGCCTACGGCCACCAGCCAACTGGACGACCCAGCTATCGCCATTGCCAGACAATCTCCCCGGTCGGCTATTGTTAGATGGCATTGATCTCGCTGATCCAGAAACGATTGCCGCGCTCGATGCGTTGGGGGAGGCCGGGGTTGATCTCCGCATCATGGATGGTTCCTCACCACACCCAGCACGACAGGCACGGGCTATCAACGAATGGATCATGTCCTCGATTGATTCGGCAATCGTCTAGGTTCGGACGTCTCGTCGCGAATTCGATGGCCAGCGACATCTCCTTGGCGCCGCGAGTGTTTCCACGTGCGGCTGTTAAGAATGTGCTTCAAAGACTGGCTACAGTTGCAGTCTGTGACGTGACACGTGTACGATCGTTGCGGCGGGCAGGCATCGACTCACCTTACGTGGAAGTGGAATGACAACGTCAAACTCTCGTGTACGCCGCACAGCATTCACGCTAATCGAGTTGCTCGTCGTGATTGCCATTATCGCGATTTTGATCGCTCTGCTCCTGCCGGCGGTGCAGCAGGCGCGGGAGGCGGCGCGGCGGTCGCAGTGTAAGAATCATCTCAAGCAGTTGGGCTTGGCAATCCACAATTACGCGGACGCGAATCGATACTTTCCGCCTAGCGCCTCCGTGGATCTGTCGGTCACCTCAACCGGGAATAATGGTTCCTGGAGCGTGCATGGCCGGATCTTGCCGTACCTGGATCAGGCGAATTTGTACAATCAGGTCGATCTGACGACCGCGTGGGATTTCCAGCAGGCAATCAGCGGGCTGAAGATTCCCATTTACGCCTGCCCCAGTGATCCCAAGTCGGATCAGGCACGCGATCCTGGCGGCGGAAAGGCGATTCTGTATCCCACCAGCTACGGCTTCAATTTCGGGACCTGGTTCGTTTTCAATCCCGCAAACGGACAGGGGGGTGATGGGGTCTTCTTTCCGAACGCGTCCCTCTCTTTCCGGGATGTGACCGATGGAACGTCCAACACGCTGATGGCCTCGGAGGTCAAAGCGTGGCAGGACTACACGCGCAACGGTGGACCAGGATCGACCACGGTGCCGCTCGATCCCGGTGACGCTGCCGCTCAGGTTGCAACAGGTGTGGAGTACAAGAACACCGGACACACCGAGTGGGCCGACGGTCGGGTACACCATCAGGGCTTCACGACGACCGTGACCCCGAACAGTGTCATCCCATACAACAACAGCGGTACCATCGTCGACGCGGACTACAACTCGTGGCAGGAGGGCAAGAATGGTTCGGCTGGTTCGCCGTCGTATGCCGTCGTGACATCGCGCAGCTATCACGAGGGGATCGTGCAGTCGCTGCTGGCGGACGGTTCGGCCCGGTCGATATCCGAGAACATCGATCTCCGCATCTGGCGGGCGCTGGGGACACGTGGCGGCGGAGAGGTCGTTGGCGAGTTCTGATGTATCGCGGCATTGAGTTGCTGATCGCATCAGTTTCCCGAACGATGAATCGCGGGAGCATCCACCATGATTCCTGCGGGCCGGTCGCCAACAGCATCAGCCACGACCGAAGGCGTACCAGTCGTGCCGATTGCTGCGACTGTGCCTATCGTCCGTTTGTGATGCCAAGTCGAATTCAGCTTGTCTGATGCGTTCCCGCCTGCCGACCCAGAACGAGAGGGTCTTTCTGGGAGCGGCACATGCGCACGGTGCGGCAGATCATGTCTGCAGATTTCTGGACCATTCCCGGCGACGCGTCGCTGCTGGAGGCGGAAACTGGGTTCATCACCACTGGAGCGGCTGAGTTCTATGTGGTCGATTCCGCCCGACAACTCCTGGGAGTGCTGCCCGATTACGAAGTGCTCAAGGCCCGCATGCTCGATGGCCCGCAGGAACTGTTGGTCAGGGAACGGATGTTCCCCGTAACGCGAGTGCTCACGCCGACCTCTAACCTGATGGAAGCAGCGACCTTACTGCGAATGCACATCCATCGACGAGTGCCCGTGATTGATGGCGGCCGGGTTTGCGGGGTGGTCACCCGGACTGGGATCCTGGCTGCGTTGTCCACAGACGATGTCAATGAGGCCATTCCCGCCCCGCTCTTCCTGCGGCTGCGGCAGCGGACGAACCAGGCTGCACCGGCAGCGAATTGAACCGGCGGATTCTTCCGTCGATGGCATCAGAACGCCGATTCCGACGAGCGGCTTTGCATTCGATCCAAGTTCCGACATAATCTGCACGAACGCCCTGCCGGGCAAGCCGCCGGACTGCCCTCATCATGAGTAACGACACCGCGACCGTGACTACCGATCCCGCTCCAGCCGATGCCAACGGTCCTCGCCGCAAACGCGGTGTTCCGGAAGGATTGTGGCTGCGTTGCGACAGCTGCTCCGCCACCATCTTCCGCAAGCAAGTCGAGAAGATGCTGCATATGTGCCCAGAGTGCGGGCACCATTTCTACGTCCCGGCCATGAACCGGATCGCCCAGCTCTTGGACGAAGACAGTTTTGAAGAGTGGTACGGCGACATGATCTCTGTCGATCCACTCGGGTTCGCGGATAAGAAGCCCTACAAGCAGCGGTTGATCGACGAGCAGAAGAAGACCGGCATGAAGGATGCCTGCGTTGTCGGCAAAGGCTACCTCAAAGGGCGGCCGCTCGTGTTCGGCCTGACCGATTCCGCTTTCATCATGGGGAGCATGGG
Source organism: Planctomycetaceae bacterium (assembly GCA_020426425.1). Taxonomy (GTDB): domain Bacteria; phylum Planctomycetota; class Planctomycetia; order Planctomycetales; family Planctomycetaceae; genus JACKHO01. Next base: position 5,428 of record JAGQQB010000112.1, read on the forward strand.
GTCGGTCGTTGGTGAGAAACTGACGCGCGCGATTGAAGAGGCGACACGGCTGAGGTTACCGCTGGTGATCGTGAGTGGATCGGGCGGCGGCGCCCGCATGCATGAAGGGATCTACTCGCTCATGCAAATGGGCAAAGTTTCTGCGGCACTGGCCCGGTACGATGCGGCGGGCGGCCTGTTCCTGTCGATCCTGACGAACCCCACGATGGGAGGAGTCGCCGCAAGTTTCGCTTCGCTGGGAGACATTGTGATCGCCGAGCCGAAGGCATTGATTGGCTTTGCCGGTCCGCGTGTGGTCAAGGCGACGGTGAAAGAACCGCTGCCGGACGAATTTCAAACCAGCGAGTTCCTGCTGGCCCACGGGTTCGTCGATCGCATCATCGCTCGGCCCGATCTACGGAACGAAATCGCCCGCATCATCGATTATTGCACTCGCTAACCGCCTTTCGGCCGAGTCTGACGATGGACTTCTTGAAGAAACTGTTCAATCGTGGTCCCAAGGTCCAGACCGTCAACATCGAAGAACGGTTCACGCTTCAGAACCGCGTTGGCCAAGGGAGCATGTCGAAGGTCTGGAAGGCGATCGACAACCACAGCGGCAAGACCGTCGCGCTCAAAGTGCTCGATCGCGCCAAGCTGGCGCGACTCAACACCCGCTTCGTGGGAATGAACAAGCCCAGCGAAGGCATGATTGCCAGCGTGCTCGACCATCCCAACGTGGTCAAAACCATCGAACACGGCATCACCACGGAGAAGGAAGAATTCCTGGTGATGGAGTACCTCGAAGGGGTGAGCCTGAGCTTCCTGGTCGATCTGCAAAACGACCGGATGAAACTCAACTGCCTGAACTACTGCATCCAATTGGGCGAAGGGCTCGACTACCTGCACCGCAATGCCTGGATTCACCGCGATCTGTGCCCGCGGAATGCGATTGTCACGGACGATGATGTGGTCAAGCTGATCGACTTCGGGTTGATGGTCCCGAATACTCCCGACTTCCGTAAGCCAGGGAACCGAACCGGAACTGCCAACTACATGGCGCCGGAACTGATCATGCGACAAGCGACCGACGAACGCATCGACCTCTTCTCGTACGGTGTGACGTGCTTCGAAATGTTTTCCGGGAAACTCCCCTGGCCCTCAGCCGACACGATGGAGAGCGTGCTGCAGCATGTCAACAAGGAACCGAAGGACCTGCGGAAACTGGTGCCCGAACTCGATGAGCAGATCGGTCAAGCGATCATGACGGGGATTGAACGCGACCCGAACCGACGCTGGCGCACGGTACGACGGATGCTGAACGAGTTCTACGAAGCCGCCGAACGTCTCGGGCTGATGGACGCCTAAGCCGCTCCGCAGACGGCTCGCGACATGATCGTCAGCTGAGGCGCGATCAGTGGTTCACACTGAATTCCGCCGAATTCAAATACGCCCAGTACAGATCGCTCAGCCCTTCGGCCGCCGCGATGCGTGGCGGAACACTCCGTTCAGACCGCTGTCGTACGTAGCCACGCAATAGCTGCCGGATGGAATTGAGTTCCGACGTGGTGGGATACCGACTCAATGTCGCCAAGCAGATGCGGCGGATCTTCTCAACGTCCGAGTCGGATTCGCGGATGACCGAACCGAGGAACTCCGCCGAGTCGAGATCCGTAACGTCGCGGACAAGCTCGCCGTTCATCAGCGTGAGTGCTTGTGGCAACGAACCATCGAAGGTGGTCAGTTCCGTGTTTTCTTCCGTCTCGTCCGTGCTGAAGAACTGCTCGATCCACGATTGCCGCAGATCCAGGAGGTCTCGCGAATGGTACAAATCGAGTCCCCGTGCGCCCGAGGCGACGAGTACCGAGTGGAACATCTGTTCGGGGGACAACCGCTTGAGGTAGGCGCGACTGAACAGGGGCAGCGTTCCTCGGTCGGGATCGTCGAGTTCGGGAACCGATTCGGTCTGACTGGAGAGTTGATAGGCCTCAGACTGGCAAATGGCGGTTACCAGTTCCCGGACATCGTAACCGCTGGCGACAAACCGACGGGTCAATTCATTGAACAACTCAGGATGACTGACCGGAGCATGCGGACCGAGGTCGTCGACCTGCAAAGTGAACCCGTGCCCCAGCAGATGTTCCCACATGCGGTTGACGAAGGCGCGGGCGACATCGTTCTCGTCACCCGAGAGCATCAACTGGGCGAGTTGCTCGCGGCGATTCACTTCGGGCGAGAGTGGGATTTCCTCTCCACGGTAGCCGGGATAAGCGACCTTCATCACACCGCGCAGTGTTTCGTAGTAACTTCCCGCTACGCCCGGTTCGTCGACCAATGAGCGAACTCTGCGACGTTCTCCCGTCTCCTGATCGACCAGCAGTTGCTCCTCGATTCTCGTCTGCTGGAAGCAGGCATTGAACTGCCAGAACTCATCCTGATCCCAACTGGCGATTGCCGGATGCTGATGGCACTGCGAACAGTGCAATTGACGCCCCAGCAGCACGCGCGCGGTGAAGGCGGTCGCGGGGACCGCTTCGTTGTTGAAATGGGCCAGCAGGAAATTGGCAGCACCGTTCGAATCGCCATCGCCCGTTGCGGTAACCAGATGCGTAACGACCTCGCTCCAGGGGCGATTCGCGGCGAATTGACGCTCCAAGTATCCCCGCAGCGCATCGACATTCACCTCCGGTCTGCGCCCCACAAGCAGGTTCGACCACACAAGACTCAGATACGCGGGGAACTCGTCTCCATCGAGCAGACGGTCGAGGACCTGTTGTCGTTTGTCCTGCGAATCCGAGTGCAGGAACCGCTCGGCTTCGGCGATGGTGGGAATGCGGCCGGCCAGATCCAGATGGACCCGACGGAGCCACTCCGCATCTTCGGCCCGTGCCGCAGGTGTGATCCCATTGGCTTGCCAGTTGGCCTGTATCTCGCGATCAATCAGTGCCACCAATGATTGCTGCGGAATGCGAACATCGGGAGGATCGATAATCGGACCGATGTCTGTTGGTTCCGCTGCATCAACATGAGTGCGTTCGCCGGGGAGACGCACCGAGGGGATTCCCGGCGAAACGACTTCACCCGGAGCTTCCGGGGGCACCTGATCAACGACCACGTGCTGAGGACCGGGAAGCGGCCCCGATGATGCAGTCGGCCACCAGTGAATGGTCAATGCACAAAGGACAAGCGCAGCGATCGAACCCCAGAGCATTCGCCAGCGACCTGTCGCGGAAGAGAGGCCATTGTTTGTGGTGTTTTCCGTGGATCGGCAGGCTGAGGGCAGGGGGGCAGCGAAGGTACCGATGTTCGGAGGCTCTCCCCAGGACGCCGCCTGCAGTTCCAGTTCGAAGAGTTGTTCACGATCACCCAGACCGGCGGCGTCCCAAGCAAGCTGACCATGCAGCTGAATGCCCCGCACGTAGAGCCGGCGCGCAGCGGCGTCGGCGAGCACGAGCTCTTCGAGACGCGCGCACTGTGAATCACTCAGGTCTCCTTCACAGAGACCATCGACAAGCGAGAGCAGTTCCAGTCGCGTGGCTGAATTCATGATTTCACGTACTACACGGTGTCCTGAGCAACTCGCCGTTCTACACAGTCGAGCAGACTGCGTCGGATGCGACTTAACGACTGATACACCGAGTTTGCCGGTCGACCGAGGTCCTCGGCCAGTTCCTTACCCGAACTTCCGGGCTGATATCTCCGCTGAATGAGTTCCCGATCATCTGCTTTGAGTGCCTGGAGGCATTCCTGCAATGCTTTGCGACGCAATTCGGCGAGATCACTTTCCTCCGCTGCGTCATTGGCGACGGCGGTCACAAACTCCTCGCTGAACCGCAACTTGTCGCGCCGTTGCCGCTGTCGTGACTGCAAAACCTCGAAGGTCGCGACCTGTCGCGCCCAGGCGAGGAAGTTCGTCCCTTCTCGGAACTGCTGGTGCTTGGAGAGCAGAACCACGTTCGTGTCCTGCAAAATCTCTTCTGCCCGGATCGCATCACCCACCTGTGCGAGAATGAACAGGTAAAGCGGACGCTGGGTCCGTGTGAATTCCCGAACAAATTCCTGACTGAGAGGTGATGCCATTCTCAGGTGAAGGTCGTTGGAGTGGGGACATCATGTGGGGATCATCATCTGGAGCGGGCCAGCCCAACTTTGGCCCTGTTCCAGGACAGGACATGAATCAGGGGGCTCACATGAGCCCCCTGATCGCTGCCTTCATTGGATTGATCA